>CALHWA010000049.1 GCA_938036845.1 uncultured Candidatus Saccharibacteria bacterium
ATGAGCGCTCTTGCGACAATCGAGCGATTTCTGTCGGAACATTAGTTGATCGTGTACCATAGTACTTATTTGATGATTTATCATGTATCACAGCATTTTTGCTGGTGATGGCCACCTCATAATAGTCGTCATTGTATACACGGTAGTGCTCCTCAAGGTCACTCATGAACTTTCCGAGCTTCTTCCAGAATCTTAGGGCGAAGCTTATTTAAAGCGTCCTTGTCTTTCATGATGGCGACACACACGTCACAAACCGAGACTGCTTCAGTCATCTGTGCAGCAGGGGCGAGCGGGCTAGCCTCGCGGACTCTATCTAAAAGCCACTTTATTCCCCTCGATCTAATAACTGCAAGTAACGCGTTTCTTTCTCCTCTCTTTATGAATTCTTCATGAGTAAGCGCCCCCGCATCTCCAAGGGTCATATCTGTGTCGAATATAGGTGGAGAGCAACACGGATAAACCTTGCCATCATGATGGTATATCAATTCAAATCCAGGGCATCTCAGCTTTAATTTGTCCAACGGTTTCACTATGAGATCTTCGTTGGGGATCGAGAGCCCAGCTCCGCATTGCTGTACAGGGAATCGAGTTACCTTCACGCATAGAGCGGAATCTCCAAGCTCCTTCAGAAGATCTAAAGAGTCATGGCTTCTGCTGACGCACATGTTGAGTATTGTTGGAATTCTGCTATTTGATGCAGCGTCCAGCGCATTACGTATGCGTTCTGGTTTAACATATGGTGCGTGAAAGTTGTCATAACTTATGGTTAGATGAGATAATCCCGCAGATTCAAGGTCGCCTATCATTCTGGCCGCACGTTCTGGTGTTATTGCCCAGAAGCCATTAGTCGTAAGATTAGTCTTCATTCCAGCAGCCGATACGCGCTTTATCAAGCTAAGTACTCGTTTGGCTTGTAGCAATCGGCCTTTTCTTCGTTTTCGGAATAGTTACCGGCGCACTCCTAAGTTCGCCTATCCCTATTTTCGCGATAGCCCTCAGAAACCAAGTGTCATCCTGCTGTTGAACTTCACTCTGCGTTAACATCATTTCATCTGCTTTGTTTTCGAGGGTGCTTTTTTCGCTCATAATGGTTGCCATTATAAAACAGTCAACCAATCTATGTAATATTCATGCAAGTATTTTGCATTATAGTGAGTGATGACTAGAGCAAAGCAAATAAAAAAGCCTTACGTCCGAAACATCCATAGCGTGAGAGTAAGACTTAAAGCAAAAATGGTCGGGGTGACTGGACTCAAACCAGCGACCTCGCGGTCCCAAACCGCGCGCGCTATCAACTGCGCCACACCCCGATACGTTTTATATCACACGGGCGACCATTCTTTGCCGGAGCAAAGTATGGTCGGGGTGACTGGATTTGAACCAGCGACCTCACCGTCCCGAACGGTGCGCGCTACCAAGCTGCGCCACACCCCGCGATACAAGACTTTGCCATCATACCACACAATATGGCGGCTTGTCTACTGTCTTGCTATCAAGACCAATATACTCACCCCACAAGCACAAGGTCGCCCTGCGATATTTATCTAAGAAACTATAGTAAACAATCACCAACCAGCATATAGCTGACACACCACGGAAACATAGACTGCTGATACTAATTACGCTTTGGGTGGTACAATATCTGCTTTAAGCACATCACACGCAGTAGGATATACTGTATCGGACTCAAACGTGTAGACAAGCAATTGACCAAAGGGCATCTCTACTGTACCCATATCTTCCTCCGGGATTCGGTCAAGGTACTTCATAAGCGCACGAATTGTGTTGCCATGCGCCACAATCAGTACGGTCTCACCTGCCTGGAGCCGTGGCAATATCTCTGCTTCAAAATACGGGATCGTGCGCTCATACACATCTTTGAGCGTCTCACCACCAGGTACGGGATAATCCCAGCCGCGCCGGATACCATTAAAGGCCTTCTCGCCAATCTCTTCTTTGACCTCCCACTTGTTCTTGCCCGTTAGGTTACCGTAGTCACGCTCGTTGAGCTCAGAGGCATGCACCACCGCAGCATCACTTGAGCGGATTGGGTTATCTGCACCTTCCATCAACGCATCAAGCGTCTCATGCGTCCGTTTGAGTGCCGAAGTATATACTGCATCGATGGTGCGACCACGCAAGAACTCGCCAAGCTGGCGTGTGTCACTCTTGCCCTTCTCGGTGAGGCTTACATCTGTCCAGCCTGTCCATTTACCTTGTAGATTCCATTCGCTTTCGCCGTGCCGGCTGATGATAAGTGTTCCTGTCATGTCTCCATTATACGGCACTATTGGCGCGAGTGCTATACACCTACCTACTAAGAGTAGTAACACAAGAACTGTGTAATCGCTCAAGATTCAAAAAGCCCCCGGAAGGGGGCTGCGACAACGGGGTTTTCATTTTCGTTTTTTGGGTATATCGGGTACTTACAGTGAGTAGTTATTTAGCGAACGAAATCGCCTTGGTATACTGATCCGTCAGTACGAGACAACAGCCAGTAGCGATATGCTGCTCCCTCTGGTGCTGCCTCAAGGCTGACACAGCCGGTCTCGCCTGCGCCAAGGATTTGGCCATAGCTCGGGCCGTTGCCTTGGGTTGGCGCCACTGTAAAGGCTGTCGTGCCAGGTGTGCCATCGGGGTAGTTTGCATCAGAAACGCAAAACAGTTTCGTCCCATCGTAGTATTGGACAACGGACGTACCGTTGTCATTGGCTGTCGGCCCGAAACTCTCTGCCGACGCTGGTGCTGTATTAAACAGCAAAGATCCCGCCGCCATTGAGCCAACTGCCAATACGCTAAGGATACCTACCTTTTTGAATGTCATGGGAATAGCCCTCCTTACTGTGTAGGTGCGAAACGAAGAACACAGGGTTGCTGCAACCCTCCGCTTCATTAACCGTTGCCGTAATTATATTGTACCATGTGTGCTAGCAAATACAATGCTTGAATCTACAAAATGACCTTTTGTCAATATCCTTGTCTGGCATGAAAATTTTCGCAGTTGGTTCATGCTATTTTAACGGTAATAGCGACTAATTTTCATTCGATGGTATACTAGAAGACATGAACAACTACTCTATCCAAACCATAAAAGCACGACAAATCTTAGACAGCCGCGGCAACCCCACCGTCGAAGCAGACGTCATTCTTGCTGACGGCACGATGGGCCGAGCGGCCGTCCCAAGCGGGGCAAGTACCGGTGCGGGCGAAGCACTGGAGCTACGCGATGGTGGCAACCAGTGGACTGGCAAAGGGGTGAGCCAGGCAGTTGCCCACGTCAACGATATCATTGCTCCTGCACTGGTGGGCCACGATGCGAGCGACCAGCAAGCGATTGATAATACAATGCTTGCTCTTGACGGGACGGATAATAAGTCTAAGCTCGGTGCTAATGCCATCCTCAGCGTTAGCCTTGCCACCGCTAAGGCTGTTGCCAATGCCAAGCAGCAACCCCTCTGGCGCTACATTGCTAAGCAAACTGGCAGCACACCAAGCCTTCCCCTACCAATGATGAATGTCCTCAACGGTGGTGCGCACGCTGCTTTTGCGACTGACATCCAGGAGTTTATGATCATCTGCAAGGGTGCGACGACCTTTGCAGATACGCTCCGCATGGGCACCGAAATCTTCCACGCTCTTGCCAAAGTCCTCAAAGCACACGACTACCCCACTACTGTTGGCGACGAAGGTGGCTATGCACCACGCGTCCGCCAGGGTAACCGCGAGCCACTCGCCTTGCTGAGTGAAGCGATTACCAATGCTGGCTACACCGTTGGCACAGACGTCGTCTTTGCGATGGATGCTGCCTCGAGTGAGTTCTACCATGATGGCCGTTATGAGTTGAAGTGTGAAGGCAAGAGCCTGACCAGTAGCGAGATGGTCGACTGGCTGGCTGCTCTCGTCGACGAATTCCCAATCGTCAGCATCGAAGACGGCCTAGCCGAGGGCGATTGGGAAGGCTGGCAGCAGCTCCGCCAGCGCCTCGGCGACCGCGTCCAGCTAGTGGGTGATGACCTACTCGTCACTAATACAAGCCTCATCCAGCAAGCGATCGACCAAGACGCAGCGAATGCGCTCCTCGTCAAACCCAACCAAATCGGCTCTCTCAGCGAGACAATCCAAGCCGTGCAACTTGCCCAGAATGCTGGCTGGCGCACCGTGATGAGCCACCGCTCTGGCGAGACAGAGGACACCACAATCAGCCACTTGGCAGTTGGCCTGGGCTGTGGACAGATCAAGACCGGCTCGCTCTCGCGCACCGACCGCGTGGCGAAGTACAACGAGCTACTCCGCATTGCCGAAGCAGACGAGAGTCTCACTCTCGCGCAGCCATTCAAGCAGTAGTAGCCTACCTCGCCACACGGCACTACTATGCCACCCACTCTTACTTTGAGTGGGTGGCTTTTTAGACCACGCCTCCACACTAACCCTTTCAATGTTGACTTCTCTGCTTGCAAGTTATTTTTTGATATCGCTATAAGGGATACCATTATTTAACTATCAACACCAGAGTTAGATTAGTGATTGATCTATACACTCTATTGAATAAAACTGTAGATGAAATGCAAGAGTTTTCTATCGACTCTACTCTAGAGCAAAGTTACCTAATAGAGCTCGTCTATCAATACTATGATGGTCATGCTATTGGCGTGCTGCTGCTCGTGCCGTATAATAGACAGAGATGAGGAGTTATTATGCTAGCAATGAATAAAGCAAAGCGGCAGCCATCTGCGCCGCGTCGTTCGCGCATGCGTTTGCCACGTATTTCGATACCAAACTGGATATTCGGCACTGTCGCAGTCCTCTTTTTGTTAGTGGGAGGGTATCTACTCCTGCTCACTACTTCACCGATCATTGCACCGCACTTCACCAAGCCAATCACTGTAGCGACACTCGCCAAGCCTGAAGCTAAAGACAATCGCATTATCATTCCCAAGATCGGCGTTAACATTCCGTACGGCACCAATGGAAAACTCGCCCTCGACCGTGGTGCGTGGTGGCGCTACCCAGACCACGGCAACCCTGAGAAGGGTGGTAACTTCGTCGTGGCAGCCCACCGCTTTAGTATTCAGCCAACGCCTGGCGGCACAGTAGAAAAATCACCATTCTTTCATATCGACAAGCTCGCCCTGGGCGACCAAATCCTCGCTGACTACCAAGGCAAACGCTACAACTACAAAATTACCAAGAAATTTGATGTTAAGCCCACCAGTGTTGAGATCGAAGCCCCAACAGAAGACGCCCGCCTGACGCTCTATAGCTGCGACTTAGGTGGTGCCAAAACTGGCCGAGTCGTCATCGTTGCCGAGAAGCAGGGTGAGGCGGCATCGTAGCATCGGTGTTTTGCACGCTACAAGATCATTCTTAAATAAAGCAAATTCCTATATCGCTCACACGATAACCTCCCCTATTAATGATCTTATTCGGGCGGCAACTCTTTTTGCCTTTGCAGTCATCTTGGTCTTATGTGCTATCCTATATTTTTGCGGACTCCAAAAGTCGTTTCTCCTCTCTTCTTCCTTCTTGGCCGCTTGTCACAGAATAAAAGCTTCTCATTATATCCTAACTCTAATCCTATCTCAACTATAGAATGGGGGCGTCTCGTCCACACCAACCCTTTTGTAGTGTTGAGTTTATAGACCTAAGGCTATCACTTTTTTGCATCTATTCATACTCCTGCCTTCATGCAAGAAGCGTATAAGCACCTACTAAGCTGATGGTCAAGCCTGGAGCTGAAGGATGATTAACTCTCAGGCGATTTGAAAGACGTATACCCCCTCATTAGCCACACAACGTCACGAAATGGGGATATACTTGAGCTCATGTGCGCATTCACGCTTCGAACTACAAACCCACACGGCAAAAAACCGGCCAATTTACTTGACCGGGTTTTGTCTGTAATGAGTTGAGTCGTTAGACTTTATTTAGCGAACTCGATCGCTCGTGTCTCGCGGATCACATTGACTTTGATTGTACCAGGGTACTGCATAGTACTCTCAATCTTCGTGGCGATATCGCGCGCGAGTTTAATAGCACTGAGGTCATCCACAACCTCTGGCCGGACGATGACACGTACTTCGCGCCCAGCACTAATTGCATAGGCTTTGTCGATGCCGCGGAAGCTAGTCGCAACATTCTCGAGGTCACGCATGCGCTCAACGAAGTTCTCGGCGCTCATGTTGCGTGCGCCAGGCCGAGCAGCACTGGCTGCATCGCACACCCGCACAACGATCGCCTCAGGCGTTGTGGCTTCAATATCATCGTGATGAGCCTCAATGGCGTGGCAAATTGCCTCGCTCAAACCTGCCTTGCGGGCCAGCTCCGCCCCAATGTGGTGGTGCTTACCTTCCATCTTGTGCGTCACCGCCTTGCCCATGTCGTGGAGTAGCGTGGCGATCTTCACAGTGCGTACATCTGCCCCAATCTCTGCTGCGATTAGCCCGGCAATCTGGGCCATCTCGGTACTGTGCTTCAAGACGTTTTGGCCGTAACTGGTCCGGAACTTCAGCTCACCCACAAGGTGGAGCAACTCCTTTGGAATACCAGCTACGCCAATCTCACGCGCCGCATCTTCACCAGCCCGCACGACTTCTTTGTCAATCTGCTTGTTTGCCTTGGCCACGACCTCTTCGATGCGACCAGGGTGGATCCGCCCATCCTTCATGAGCATCTCGAGGCTCAGGCGTGCCACTTGGCGTCGTACTGGATCAAAGCTACTAAGGACAATCATCCCTGGCGTGTCATCCACTAAGATGTCAACACCAGTAGCTCGCTGCAGCGCCTGGATATTGCGCCCTTCTTTACCAATGATGCGACCCTTCATATCGTCGTCGGGCAGCTTGATGGCCGTCACCGTGCGCTCGGCTGTCACTTCGCTACTCATGCGCTCCATTGCCGTCACGAGGATCATCTGGGCCTTCTCCTCGGCATCGTCCATCGCTTCACGCTGTAATTTATCAACCAAGCCAGTCAAGTCCTGGCGGATATCACGCTCGGTCATATGCATCAGTTTGCTGGCGGCGTCTTGCTTGGTGAGGCCAGCGATTTTCTCGAGCTTAGCCTGCTGCCGGCCCCGAATTTCACGGATCTCATTCTTGAGCTCGTCGACCTCTGTCTCGCTCTTGCGGAGCTTCTCACTGCGGCGATCGAGCTCGTCGAGCTTGCGATCGAGGCTTGCCTCGCGCTCGAGCAAGCGATTCTCCGTCTTTTGCATCGCGCGGCGGCGCTCATTCTCGATCCGCAGTGCCTCGTCCTTGGCCTTGAGGACGATATCGCCCGCCTGCTGTTTGGCCTGAGCCAATTCCTTGTCGATTGTCCGCTGGCCATTGGTGGTTTGCTGGCGATCGTAGACATACTTGCCACCAAAACCAAGCGCCACGCCAATCGCCGCGAAGAGTACTTCTATCATGGTATTCCTTTCTCCGGATATGTGTTGTTCTTATTACATCAGACTTACGTCAGCCCACACCGGTGTTATCAAACATTAAAACTATCTACAGACTAGTATATTGTATCGCGTTTTGGCCAATTTGCGCAACTGGCAATATAAAGGTCTATCTATTTACAGAGGTAACGATTTATTACCCTTATGCTTCATACTAGCTACTTCTTTGGCTGGGTGATATGTGCAGCTGCACCATACTGAGGCAAGACAATGCTATCATCCTCACCATGTGCCAGCCGCCTAAGGCAGGCAGCGCGCCAATCATCACCGGTTGCACCAACGATCGGGATGTGCTGCTCGTGTGCGAGTGTATTGAGCACCGTTAGGCCAATCCGCAGCCCTGTAAAGCTCCCTGGCCCGGGCAACACCCCGATGCCAGTGACATCCACTAGTGTCTTGCCATGTTCGGCCAGGCGATCGCGCAGATACATCAGCATATCACGCGCCAGTGTGCGGCCAGCTGGCCACTCATAGCTCGTCTGAGTACCAGTGTCATCTACCAATGTTAGCTCCACGACCATCCCTGCGCTATTCCACAAAATAATCACGCCGATACCTCCTGGAGAAGCTGCGCAGACACTACACCACCCGCCTCAATATCCAGCTGACGAGCGGTTTCGCTCTGTGCAGTAATGGTGATCGTTAGGTGATCGGGTGGGACGACATCCGCTACAGCCTGAGCCCACTCTATGATGGTCACTGTGCGGGGCTCAGCAATCGCCTCTGCCAGCTCAAGCTGCATCACCCCTGCATCGCCCAAACGATAAAAATCATAATGCGCAAGCTGGATATCATCGCGCCCGTGGTAGAGCCTACTAATCGTAAAAGTTGGGCTCTGGATATCATCGGTAATGGCGAGGCCGTGCGCAACCCCCTTGACGAACGTTGTCTTGCCCGCGCCAATATCCCCCACTAGCACAATCACCTCACCACCGCGCAATGCCTGGCCGAGGCGCTGCCCAAGTTGTAATGTATCAGCAAGTGATTGACAGATAACACGCATACTGGCTCTAGTATAGCACAGCCTTACCTCCGTTGATACGAATATCGCTCTATCCTCTAGTCAGCATAAGCATAATGAGCTACAATAAGCGTAAGTACTATGCATATATCTGATTCTACTATCGTCAAACTTCTCGAGCGCAGTGGCGCTGCAACCAGCCAGCAGCTCCAACCACTGGTGAGTGAGGCTGCGTCGTCTAATTTGCGACTGCAAGACATTGTCTTGCAAAACAACCTCATCGACGAGCGTACCCTCACTAAGCTCTATGCCACCTACGCCGACATCCCCTACATCGAGCTCGACCCCCGCGACATCCCCTCCGACATCCTCATGCGCATCCCTGAGCGAATTGCGCGCCAGTATAACGCTGTCATCTTCAAGATCGACCCTGATGGGCTCATCCACCTCGCGATGGACGACCCAGACGATGTGCAAGCCGTCAACTTTATCGAGAAGGAAATTGGCACCAACACTCGTGTCTACATTGCGCCGCGCAGTAACATCTTAGAGTGTCTTGAGGGATACCGCGGCGATGTAACGCAGGAGCTCAAGGAAGTGATCGACATCCAGCGTGAGGATGATGGCTCTAACCAAAAAGTGACCGAAGCAGAGGTAGCAGAAGACTCACCAATCGCCCAGACGGTTAACCTGTTACTGGAATACGCCATTCGCAGCAACGCCAGCGATATCCACATCGAGCCCCGCGAGCAATTTGTGCAGGTACGTTACCGGATTGATGGCGTTCTTAAGGAAGTAAACCGCCTACCCAAGAATGTGCTTGGTGCGCTCGTAAGCCGTATTAAGATCCTCTCCAACCTCAAGATAGACGAACGCCGCGTACCGCAAGACGGTCGCTTTAAGATCAAAGTCGCAGGCAAGCAATATGCCCTGCGCGTCAGCACGCTACCCATCGCTGACGGTGAGAAGGTGGTGATGCGTATCCTCGACGAATCAAACCAAGCAGTGACGCTCGAGCAGCTCGGCTACTGGGGCCATTCGCTGGCTGTTATTAACCAAGCATTGACCGAGCCCAATGGGATGATCCTCGTGACGGGCCCGACCGGGAGTGGCAAGTCTACCTCACTTTTCTCCGTCCTTTCGATGCTTAATACACCTGAGGTCAATATCTCAACCATTGAGGATCCCGTCGAGTATAAGATCCCCGGCGTCAACCAAACCCAAACCAATAGCAAAGCTGGTATGACCTTCGCCAGTGGCCTGCGCGCTCTACTGCGCCAAGACCCAAACATCATCATGGTGGGTGAGATCCGCGATGGCGAGACAGCTAACCTTGGCGTGCAAGCTGCCCTAACCGGCCACTTGGTATTTAGTACACTCCACACCAACAATGCCGCTACCTGCTTGCCGCGCCTGCTGGATATGGGGATCGAGCCCTTCCTGATCGCTAGTACCGTTAAGGCTGTGGTGGGCCAGCGCTTGGTGCGCCGTCTCTGTATGAACTGCCGCCAGAGCTATGTACCCAACCAAACAGAGGTTGCAGAGATCGTCCGCCTCTTTCACCTTGCACCGGGTCAAAATTTCTATTACATCCACCAGCTTGAGGCCCAGGCTATCGTCCAAAAGGTCGGTGGTGAGACACCCTGGGGCACGACGGACACCACCATCGTTGCCCTCTGGCAGCCAAACCCAAATGGCTGCGATGAGTGTAATCACACCGGCTTCAAGGGCCGGGTGGGTATCTACGAAGTCCTCGGCACTTCGCGCGAAATCCAAAAGATGATTATCGGCGGCAATACCAGCAACGAAATCCAAGACCAAGCCGTCGCCGAGGGGATGACCACTATGCTCACCGATGGATTAATAAAAGCAATCCGCGGCAACACCACTGTAGAAGAAGTGCTCCGCGTCACAAAGGAATAACATGCCACAATTTCGCTACATCGCCATCACGAACAAAAACGACTCCATTAATGGGACGATCGACGCCCCTGATCGTGCCAGTGCCTTAGCCAGCCTGAGCCGCCAAGGCGTGCGACCGATTAGTGCTGAGGAAGTCAAGCCAAAGCGCGCCAGCTTTGCTCTCTTTGGCGGCAACAAGGTCAAGAGTGAAGACTTGGTGATGTTTACCCGCCAGCTCAGTGCCATGGTGTCGGCTGGTGTGCCGTTGCTGCGCGCCATGGGTTCGCTGCACGACCACACCAGTAGCAAAGCCCTCCAAATAGTGACAGGCGACCTGCTACGCGATGTTGAGGGCGGTATGGCACTCGCCGACGCACTCGAAAAGCACCCAGAGACCTTCAACACCGTTTTTATTAACATGGTGCGCGCGGGTGAGGCGGCTGGTATTCTTGATGACATCCTCAAACGCCTGGCCATGCAACAAGAAAAAAACGCCAGTATGCGCAAAAAAATCAAAAGCGCCATGACATACCCTACCGTGCTCATTGTTATCACCATTGCCGCCTTTTTTGGCTTGATGGTCTTTGTTATTCCACAAATCGGCAGTATTGTGCGTGGCCTCGGCGGGCCAGATGCCAAGTTACCCGCCATTACCGAGTTTATGCTCGGATTGAGCGCGTTTATCATTCAATATGGAATCTTTATCATTGCTGCGCTCGGTGCGGGGATATACTTCTTCCGCCGCTATATCAAGACACCAGCAGGCAAACTCTGGCTCCACACCATCATTCTCAAGATACCAAAAATCAACGATATCATCACTAAAATCGCCGTTGCCCGCTTTGCTCGCACGTTCTCGGCGTTGATGGGGTCGGGGGTAGCAGTGCTCGAATCCCTCCGCGTGACTGCCCGAGCGGTGGGCAACAAAGTCTACGAAAATGCCCTCAATGATGCTGCCGAGCAAGTCAAAAACGGGCGCAACCTCTCGAGTATCATCGAAAAAAATCCACTCTTCCCGCCCATCGTAGCGCAAATGCTTTCCGTTGGCGAAGAGACTGGCCAGACCGACACCGTGCTGGTAAAGGTAGCAGATTATTATGAGGAGGAAGTGGACGTCGCGATCGATGGCATCAGCTCCATCATCGAGCCCGTCATGATCGTCATCATGGGCGGTATGGTCGGGCTCATTGCCGCCTCGGTGATGTTGCCAATCTCGAATATGGCAAACCAGATTAAGTAAGGCTGGGCTCCCCATTCTCCGTCAGCGTTTCATGCCACGCATCAGTTCTTTATCCGATGGCGTGATCCGCCACTGGCCAGCAACCTGTCTTTTCTGCCATTATCACATCACGAACAACAGTCTACCGATCCATGACAATCCTCCTCAAAACGCTAGCGTTTATCATATCGCTTATGCTATAATGACGGAAACGAACGTATCATGGCAAAGTTATTTTATCGCGACAAACCAATCATCGGTCTCGACATTAGTCAGACAGGCATCAAAATCATGTCGATCGACTCCAAGCGCTGGCTCGTACTGGGCTATGGTTCGCTCGACCTCGACCCCAAGGAAGTCCAAACGTCTCTCGACAACCCTGATGACTCCTACCTGGCCGAGCGCCTCAGCTCGCTCATCAACGAACATCTCATTGGCAACCTTGGTAGCGATCACGTAGTGATTGGTGTGCCAACCAGCCGCACCTACTCGCGCACTTTCATGATCCCAGCCAAAGAAGCAGCGCACCTCGATGGCGCTATCCAGGTAGAGGTCGATCAGTATATTCCGCTGCCGCTCGATTCACTTTACGTTGATTATGAAGTGATCGAGCACACCAAAGAGCAGCTCAACGTTGTGATGTCAGCCGTGCCCAAGCAGCTGGTCGACGCCTGTTTGCAAGCAGCCGAGGCAGTAGGACTCGTGCCGGTGGTTGTTGAGCCCAATATCAACGCTATTGCGCGCGTGCTCGACAGCGCTGATGCTGGCAACCTTCTCACGCTCGTCGTCGATATTGGCCCAGCGAGTACCGATATCGCTGTGCTAGATAAAAGTGCCGTCCGCCTGACTGGTGGGGTGGCAATTGGCGGTAATACCTTCACTATCGACATCTCGAAGCATCTCAACATCACACTCGAGAATGCCCACCAGCTCAAGGTGCTCAATGGCCTCTCGCCTGGGCCACGCCAAGCTGGCATCACTGAGGCACTCAAACCAAGCCTTAAGCGCATTAGTACCGAAATTCGCAAAGTGATCCGCTATTATAACGACCGGATTGGCGATGAACGTAAGATCGAGCAAATCGTCATCGTCGGTGGTGGTAGCAATGTACCAGGCATGGGTGACTTCTTCACCAACGACCTCGTCATGCCAGTGCGCGTCGTTAATCCATGGCAAAAGCTCGACTTTGGCAAGCTCCAGCAGCCACAAAAGCAGTTTCGGCCTCGGTATATCAGTGTTGCAGGCCTGGCCAGCCTTAGTAGTGGGGAGATTTGGAAATGATTAATCTATTGCCACCAGCGTATAAAAAACAGCTCGCTGCGAGCCGCACCAACACCTTGCTACGCCGCTATGTCGTGCTCCTGTTTGTCTTAGTCTTTGTTGTTTTGGCTGAAATTGGCGGCGTGTACTTCTTCATCGCAACCGAGCGTGGCCGCAACGAAGCTGCCGTAGAGCGCAACCACAACAAAACTGCCGAATACGCCACCGTCAAGCGTGAAGCTACTGAGTTCAAGGCCAACCTCACGACAGCCAAAGCCATCCTTGACCAACAGGTCTCGTACACCCGTCTCATCAAGCTCATTGCCGACCGCCTCCCGCCCAACGTTATCATT
>CALHWA010000050.1 GCA_938036845.1 uncultured Candidatus Saccharibacteria bacterium
GGCCGGCGTGAGATTGGCCACGGGTACTTGGCGGAGCGTGCCCTCACGGCGGTGTTGCCGAGCGAAGAAGAGTTCCCCTATGCCATCCGCAGCGTCACAGAAATTATGAGCCAGAATGGCTCTACCAGCATGGCGGCCACGTGTAGTAGTTGCTTGGCCCTGATGGACGCTGGCGTGCCGCTTAAGGCACCAGTTAGTGGTATTGCTATGGGCCTGATGATGGATGGTGACACGCCCTACGTACTGAGCGACATTGCCGACGCCGAGGACTTTGCCGGCGACATGGACTTTAAGGTGACGGGTACCAGCAAGGGTATTACTGCCCTGCAGATGGATATGAAGGTGCATGGCTTGCCCGTGCAGGTGCTGCGCCAGGCGCTGGAGCAGAGCAAAGCCGGCCGCGCCCACATCCTAGAGCACATGCTGAGTGTGCTGCCTGGCCCGCGTAAAGAACTCAGCCCCTACGCGCCGCGCATCGAAAAGCTCAAGATTAACCCGGATAAAATTGGCGCCGTTATTGGTAAGGGTGGTGAAACTATCAACAAAATCACCAGCGAAACGGGCGCCGAGGTGGATATTAAAGAAGACGGCCTGATTACCATTGCCAGCCCCAATGGTGAGGCGATTGAGAAGGCGCTGGCCTGGATTAAAAGCCTGGTAGAAGAGCCCGAAGTTGGCCGCACCTACACCGGCACCGTGGTGACGATTAAGGACTTTGGCGCCTTTGTGAACATTTTGCCTGGCGTGGATGGGATGGTGCATATCTCGAAGCTCGCCAAGGGTCGTGTCGGCAAGGTGACAGATGTCGTGCAAGAAGGCCAAACCGTGCAGGTGAAGATCACCGGCATTGACGAGCGCGGCAAGATTAATCTGACGATGATTGGATTGTAGCAGCTCGGAGCACTAGCCTCACAACAAAAACACCCCAGCAAGGATGCGTGGGGTGTTTTGCTGGTAATAACCTCCGCTTTCTTTGGTGCTGTATGAGTGGACGTGAAGGAGAGGAGGGCGCGCAGCCACAGCAAGATATATATTGGCCAATTGCTGCCATTCCGGTATAATAGTTATGGTGAATAATAGCCAAGTTAACAAGGAGATGCATGAGTAATCAACCAGCAACCCCCCAGGAGCAACCCCCAGAGGCTGTCCCAACCTTTGATATGAATAACCCACCTTATACTGAGGAAGAGAAGGCCGCTCTGGCCAGCAAGCGTGCTGCTGTCGCTGAGCCAGCACCTGCAGCTCAGCCCCAGCCTCAACCTCAACCCATTTCACAGCAACCAGCTCAGCCAGCACCAGGCCAACCTCAGCCAATGCAGCCACAGCCAGGCCGGCCAATGAGCCCAATGCCACCCAAGCAGGGCATGAGCAAGGGCTTGCTATGGAGTTTGATTGGCGGTGGGATTGGTATATTTGTGCTGATCATCATTATAATCGTGTGTATCGTACTATTCTCAGGGCCAAGCACCGAGGATTACCGCAAGGCATACGCTATGATGAATAGCTTCGACTCGACCAGCCTTAATATAGACAGGTCAGACCCAGAAACGTCAATCAACGAGGTAGTTCGCAAGGCGGATGACCACTTCGACAAGCTCGGCAAAGCTGCTGCTATGCGCGATGGTGAGGTCAAGAAAGCCTTCGAAGAGTACAAGAGTGATTACGAAAAAGTCAAGCCGCTACTCAAAGAATCGGGTGCGGTCGCTACTGCCTACAAAGAATACAGCAATTCGTGCCGCACGAGCTACAGCTCGCCACTCAGTAGCTCATCTGGTGATGAAGCTGGACAGAAGTATGATGAGCAACAGAGCTCCTGCCTCAAGGCACTGAATAAAATGAAGGACTCGCAATACGCTAGCGTGCGCGACTATGCCAACGAGCAGATCAAGTATCGCAAAGAGATGCGCGCTTACTATGTCGCTCTCGTCAACTACTACAAGAACCGTGATAGCAGCAGTGGCTCACCAAAGCGCCCCGAGATCCCAAGCACATCTTTGACAAAGTCGCTCTACGACAAGCTCAAAGATGCTCAGTCGTCCGCAAAGGATTCCGTCCGCGAACTGCGTGATATCTTGCGCACCAAGGGTAAGATGGATACCCTTGGCGACTAATTATTGGCCATGAGATAGATCGTCTCGTCTCTCGACGTATCGTGTGCAAACACCCCAGATGCTGCTGGGGTGTTTTTTGTTGTGCCTATGTCTGTTTCTTGACTAGTGTTAGGTTGCTATAGACAGTAAATGGCAACGACAAACCAAGCTTGTGCACGATTACCAACTATTATACCCAAATAGCCTAGCTAGTGCGCCACTTGTCGGCAAATAAGCCTGGCTGTGCGCTGGTGTAGTATTTGCCAGTAGTAAGTGAGGTTTATATTGATAAAAGGGTAGGGCAGCAACAGAACAAGACACCAAGCTGGACTGCTAAGAAAGATATAGAGTGAATGGAATAACAGAGGTAGATTCTCTTGAAATATGCTCCTCTGACCCGAACTATACACTAAGTGTATAATAGGGCTTGCACTCGCTAGTCACTCGGTGTATAGTAGAGATATGAACGTTCAATATACATTACTCGGATTGTTGGCGAATGCGCCAAACTATGGCTACGAGCTGAAGAAGCAGTACGATGGCTTCTTTGGCAAAGATAAGCCAATTTTGCCAGGGCAGGTCTACTCAACGTTGGGGCGCTTAAAACGCGACAACAAAGTGGAGGAGATCGCCGACACCAGTGAGTCTGGTGGGCCAGACCGGGTGCGCTATGCCATTACCGAGCAGGGCAAGCAAGACCTACAGGCTTGGCTGGAGGCGCCCGAGGTGCCATCGCATCAGTCGCAGGCCAATATGTACGTCAAGACCGTGCTGGCAATCCTGCGCGAAGGTGATGCCGCGCCCTACCTAGACAATCAGCGGCAAGCCCATATTCAGCGGATGCGCGACCTCACAAGCCACCGCCGCGAAAGTAACTTAGCCGACACGCTACTCATCGACCACGCACTGTACCATCTGGAGGCAGACCTGCGCTGGATTGAGTTAACGACGTCGCGCTTAACCAAACTCAAGGAGGAACTGATCAATGAGACCAACCAATCAACCAATCATTAGCGCCCGCAACCTGAAGAAATCCTTCGGCCAGACGGAAGCATTGCGCGGCGTGTCGCTGGATGTAATGCCGGGCGAAGTGCTGGCCATTATGGGGCCGAGCGGCTCGGGCAAGAGCACATTGCTCCATAGCTTGGCGGCGATTACCCCTGTCGATAGTGGCGAGATTCACTGCGCAGGTAAGCGGATCGACAAGCTCAATGACGATCAGCGGAGCGTCCTCAGGCGCACAGCCTTTGGCTTCGTCTTCCAGTTTGGGCAGCTCGTGCCAGAGCTAACGGCGCTGGATAATGTCGCGCTGCCACTACTGCTCAATGGTGAGAAGCGTGCCGTAGCGTACGAAGCCGCCCAACGCTGGCTGGACAATGTAGAGCTGGGCAACAAGGCGGGCAACATGCTTGGTGAGCTCTCTGGTGGGCAGATGCAGCGGGTGGCGATTGCCCGGGCGATGGTCATTAAGCCGAAGGTGCTGTTTGCTGACGAGCCAACGGGCTCGCTCGACAGCCTCAACTCGCAGCGTGTGATGGAACTATTTATCGCTACTGCCAAGCAATATGGTACCACCGTGATTATGGTGACCCACGAGCCAACCATTGCTGCCTATGCCGACCGCGAGATCATCGTGCGCGATGGGCAGATCTCGGGAGGGATGTAACATGAGCGTTAGTTGGTTATTACTAAAAAAATCGGGCCGGCAATCGATGATGCGCCTGGGCCTCACAGCAGCAGCTATCTCGCTTGGCATCGTCATGCTGTGCTACATGGCCGCTGGGCTCAATGGTTTGGTGGGCCGCCAAAACCGAACGATCATCTCGAATACCATTACACAGGCCCAGCGCACTCCCCAAAAGCCACAAGCGACTGGCCAAGCGCCGCTCAAAGCTGGTGGCATCGAGCGGGGTAACAAAGATGAGTGGCGAGGTAAGACGATCAGCACCCGGAGGATAAGATTCTCGAGCGCTTCGGCAACCTCACCACCAACCTTGGCACACTGCCAGACGAGTACTCTGCGAGCCCCGATGACCTGTACTTGGTCAAGGGTGTGAGTGCCGAGGAGGTTGAGAAGAGCAACCAGTATGCTAAGAAAAATGGGCAGCCCAACTCCTACGCCGACGTCTACATTACCGATGTCAATGGTAAGGCGCAGAGCGTT
>CALHWA010000051.1 GCA_938036845.1 uncultured Candidatus Saccharibacteria bacterium
GTCGAGCTTAATGGTGGTAGCAGCGTAGTTCTTGTAGACCACCCGTGCGTCGACTACGATATCTTCTACTGCCGATCCAACAGCAATCACCTTGGCAGCTTCCGACTTCTCCTGAGCCGACTCGGGCAAAAAGATCCCGCTGGCAGTCTTCTCTGGCTTTTTCTCCTTAACCGCCACGACGAAATGCGCCATTGGCTTGATTGGTGAACTCATTGGTTACCCCTTTCTTATACTTATCACCGCGCCCAGTATCAATCAAGGCGCTTCTAGCACTCTAGTATAGCGAGTGCTAATGGGAAAATCAAGAGAGGTAGACTACGTAAGTTACCCTGCGGTACGACGCGCTGCCGCCATAACAGTCGACGTAGCAGTAACGAGCTGATCATGTCCTCGCACCGCAAGTTGCTCGTAGTATGCATTCAATGCAGGATCAAGCCACCTACTGCGCTCAACTGCGCGTGTTAACTGTACCTACTGCGCGACATCAGTAACTATACCACAGAGGTCACGCGACATCATGTCGGCTATATGGCGCTGCGCTACTTCATCTCCTCCATCAGCCTGATCAACAACGTCTGAAAAACTAACCGCATGTTCAAAATCAATCATACGAGCTGGCTGACCCGAGACACGCACAACATTACGCAAATAGCCATCGCCATGCGCAACTGCTACTCTATGTAATGCAGCCAATGCGGTTGCTGCCTCGGTAGCATACAGCGCCACATCATCCATACTCATCTCATGCCACGCAAGACTATCAAAGCCCACTACTTCTGGCTGATACCGCGATAATAGCAAGGCAACACGACTGCGATCCTGTGCAGCTGCACCCTCCGGTGCGCCATCAACCACCAGCCCATCTACCGAGAACGGCGCAAGACCCTCACACTCTAGGTACTGCGTCATAGCTAACTCGCCAAGAGCCGTTGGCACTGTGGAAGGTTTAATGACAAGTGTTTCGGGCATATCGCGTTTCTGCTCAGCATAGCGCACATGGGCAACAAATGCTCCATGACGCGACGAACCGCCACGCGCAAGATCTTTTTCGGGTACTGCATACGTTATTGACGATAAATCATCAGTAACCCGCAGCAGCGGGTCAGACGAAAAACGAGAATCAGGCCGATTATATTTACCATCATGTCGTACCGCTGCCAATAGGTTAGGCAGTGGGCGATAATCCTGGGGTGCTGTTAGTATCTCACAGTGATTGTAATGCGGCTTAGCCATACGAGTATTATATAACATACTGCGATTTTGTGCTATCGTTGCGTCATCAATACTACACGCTTCTTAGAATACCTATCTCATTGCTGCTATACTAGACATAATTGCCTAATTGGCTGTCTATTATTCATCATCAACAGTTCTATAACGGAGGCACCATGCACAGACACATCAACGTACGCGGAATTATCATTAACGACAGAGGTGAGCTCTTTTGCCAGCGCTTGATAGCGCGCACTGGCGATGGCCGAGATTTTTGGTGCACACCGGGCGGTGGGCTGGAGCTAGGTGAGAGCATACTGGATGGCCTACGGCGAGAGATGATCGAAGAAACTGGCGTTGAGCCAGTGATTGGTCGGTTGCTCTTCGTCCAGCAGTTTGCTATCACAGCGCCAGCAGCTGGCGAGCCACGCGAACAGCTTGAGTTCTTGTTTCACATCACCAACTGGCAAGACTATCAGTCAATTGACCTTGCCGCCACAACGCACGGCTTAGCGGAAGTCGCCGAATGCGGCTTCATTAGCACGCAGCAGTACCCAATTTTGCCTCACTTCCTTGCCGAGGTTGATCTAGCGCAGCTTATCGCCCACAATCAGCCGGTGCAGTGCCTAAGCTCCTTAGCATAAAATTGACAAACAGTTCTATTCGGCGTATCATAGCATATTTGGCTAGTAGTTCTCTAATCACTCAACGACGGCTAGCTCCCACCAAACATTAGGCGAGTAAATTGCCCTGCTTCACACTGGAAATATTAAATCACTAAACCAAGGAATTATATGCTCCATCATCTCCCTCAACGTCACAAACTCATCGTCATGCTTGCCGTGATGAGCGCTCTCTTTCTCGTAGCGCTCGACCAAACCATCGTGGCAACAGCACTCGGTGCAATCGTCAAGGAATTCAACAGCTTCTCCTCTCTTGGCTTTATTGTTACTGCCTATATGCTCACCACTACTGTGACAGTGCCGCTAGCCGGTAAGCTAAGCGACATGTATGGCCGCAAGCCACTTTTGCTCAGTGGCGTGGCAATTTTCACCATTGGTTCCTTGCTTAGCGGTATCGCACCAACCGTGGAATGGCTCATTGCGTGGCGCGCGCTGCAAGGAATTGGTGGCGGCATTATCACCGCCAACGCCTTTACTATTGTCGGCGATCTCTTTACGCCCAAGGAGCGGGGCCGCTGGCAAGGGCTCATCGGTGCAACCTTTGGTATGAGCTCGGTAGCGGGGCCATTGCTTGGTGGCTGGCTAACCGATGGTGCGACCATCTTTGGTGTCACAACCAACTGGCGCTGGACGTTCTTTATCAATGTGCCAATTGGTATCATCGCCACTGCTCTCATCATCCGCTATTGCCCACAAATCAAGCACGACAGCAAGCACAAGCCAGACTACCTCGGTGCTCTTTTCATCACCATCGCCCTGGCGGCGCTTGTCTTGGCAGTAGACAATACGGAGATGGTCTTTAAGAGCGTCATCGACCGTGGCATTACTCTTACTCTCATCAAGGGCGTACTGCTGACTATTGCCGCCCTTGCCGGTGGTATCTTCCTCTGGCTTGAGCGCAACGCCGCTCAGCCCATCCTTCCTCTCCGCTTCTTCCGTAACCCCACCTACCGCCTGATTATGCTCATTAGCCTGCTCTTTGGTGCCGCTTTTCTCGGGGCAATTCTCTACCTCACGCAGTTTAATCAGCAAGTCTTTGGCGCGACTGCCTCGCAGGCTGGCCTGATGCTCTTGCCAATGGTGGGCGGAATGATGATTAGCTCTATTGGCGTGGGGCAACTCATCAGCCGGACAGGTGTATACAAGCGCTATATCGCCATCGGCTGCGCCATCACCGCAGCAAGTATTCTCTCGCTTATCACGCTCCAGCCCACCTCGCCTTACTGGCACGAGGCAATCATCATGGCTATAGCTGGCTTTGGCATGGGGATGTGCATGCCCATCCTCACCCTCGCCGTGCAAAATGAATTCCGCCAGCAGGATCTTGGCGCTGCTACCTCGAGCGTGCAGCTCTTCCGCGGGCTTGGCTCGACGGTGGGGACGGCTATCTTTGCGGGCGTGCTCACTAGTGGCATTCTACACAGCCTTGGCGATGTCAATCAGATTCCCTACATCCAGACGCTGCGCCACACACCACAAGCCGCTCGGCAGCTCGATGGCGAGCTCAATGCCGATATTCTGCTGCGCATCAACAGCCAGCGCGACGCCATCAGCCAGGGTGCAGCCAAAGGCATGGCCCAGCTACCTGCTCCAGCTCGCGCACGTGCCCAGCAGCAGCTGAGCCAACAGCAAGACGACTACACGACGCGCATTCTCAATGCCTTTAGCGACTCCTTGCACCAGATTTTCATCATCAGCGCCGCGCTTATGGCCACAGGCTTTCTTGTCGCCCTCTTCTTACCCCAGCGCACCTTGACCGCAAACAAGGACGATAAATAAGCTTTACTCACCATACAATCACCGTCTCACCTTCTATGCTACAATAGCACGAGAGGTAGTATGACCACCTACAAGATTACGCGAATCTACGAATCAGCGACACTACGCGATGGCTACCGTGTCTTGGTCGATCGACTCTGGCCACGAGGCATCAGCAAAGAGCACGCAGCACTCGATGAGTGGGCAAAGGACATTGCACCAACTGATGAATTACGCCACTGGTTTCACCACGATCAAGAAAAATTTACAGAGTTTTCAGCGCGTTATAAAAAGGAGCTCGATACCAATCCAGCTGCCGCTGCAGCAAAAAATGCCTGGTCCAATCACCCTGTTGTGACGCTAGTATACGGCGCAAAGGATACAGAGCATAACCAGGCAGTCGTACTAAAACAGTGGTTAGAACACACCCAGTGATCAGGTGTTTTGGGCTCTCATAGTTTACTACACGTTGGGTGCAGGATGCGGCCAAATTGTATACCGCCGCGCTGCGCCATTATCAAGCAGCTCGCGGCGCATATTGCCGCGCCATGGTAGATCATGAGCATAGGCATACAAGGCATGGTGCCCACCGCCATGCGCCACAACGATGACCGTCTGACCGGCATAGTTCGTGGCAATTGAGCAATAGGCTCGGTAGAGCCGCGTCAAAAAATCCCGCACCGACTCACCACCCTCTGGCTGAATGTTCTCATCGACATCAAACAGCCGGTGCCAACTGCGATTGGCTACCGTGCCAATCGATCGCTCCGCTAAGTCTGCCATTTCTATCAGTGGGACTGTCGGGTGATACATCGCAATCTGCCCCGCTGTTTGACGAGCGCGCAGCAATGGTGAGGTGATGATCGCCGCCGGAGTAAGTTTCTCCAGCTCACGCGCAACTGCAGCAGCTTGTCCCACCCCAACACGATTAAGCGGCACGTTACTATCATGAGCCTCATTGCTCCGCGCTGCTGCAACATTAGCATCTGTCTGACCATGACGGACAAAATAAAGCGTGGTATGTATCATGGTATTCAGTATAGCACCAGCACAGGTAGGGTCACTACCCTACCTGCTGACGCGGCACAATCCGCTTCGTCACCGCATCGACAAAAAGCCGATAGGCCAGGCGGTTTTCTTTGGCATACGTGATAAGAATGCCAAGGACGCGCTGGCAGTGCGGGCAGCATAGCTCATCACCAGCTGGAGTCATATCGATAAAACGGTCGACATACATGCACCGCAGCGAGCCTGGGCCATCCTTTTGGTAAAACGTCACATACTTGGCGCAGCCTTCGCAGCACACATCAAGCACCCGCGACGACCCACCACGCCGCGCTTGGTAAGCATCTTGAATAAATTGATACGTCATATTATCTCCTCTGTCATAGCAGTAGTATTTCCGCTTTGTTATCTGCACTCATTACTCTTGTCTAGTGCTTCATTGTCCGCATCGCATGCCTCAGCTGCGCAACGGCCCGCTGGGCTCGCTCTGCGGTCCAATACCGATCAGGGGTGATGGTGCTATCGCCAGTTGGCTCTTCCTTGTAGCGCCACACGATCGACCCGCGCTTTACGATCGTCACATCAGGCACAAAAATCCGCGGTTGACCGTTCTCATCCTTACTGAGATAAGGCGCAAGACGCGCCACCAGCTTTTGGTATGTCTCGTTCTTACTAGCGCGTGCCTGACGAATGTTGAGATAGTGAATCGTAGCAATACCCTCAGCACGAGCGGCTTGGTCAACATACTCGCTCAGCCGCTGGCACCACGGGCACTGCGGGTAGCCAAGAAACACCACGCCTGTGCCATGCTCTAGTACATCCAGCACAGCAACATCACGTGCGTAGATAAAGCGGTTATCCGCCGCAACTCGTGGATACTCTGCCTGAAACCTTGCAGCGTCTGTCTGCCTTGCAGGCTGGGGGCGATACTGCTGAAGATACCACGCCGCGCCAACCAGGCTGATGATCATAGCAATAACCACCCCTGTTATTATCACCTGCGTGCTTCGGCGCATCTCCCCCTCCTCTTGTTCGTTATTTCGCTATTCCCACCGGAACAGCTTGATCGCTGCGATGTACACCACCAGCATCCATAGGCCAATGGCGCCGGCGTACGGCAGTACCTCCCCTAGGCTGGCGTGCTCGGTCATAATTAGGCGCAGGCCATCGGTCACAGGTGTCATGGGGATGAACTGGCTCAGCGTGCGCAGCCACTCCGGGAACATAAAGGATGGGAAGAAGGTGCCAGAAAGGAACATCATCGGGAAGGCCACCAGGTTGCCCAGCGGTGCCGACTGGTTCTCGTTCTTGGCCCAGCCGCCAATCAGCAGGCCAAAGCCCACCATCAGCAGCGCCGCCAGGGTAATAAACGGCACGGCCAGCAGCCAGTCACCCCGCATAGTAAAGTGGAAGACGCTCATCCCCACCACCAGCATCATGGCGGCACTCAGCAGCGACACAATCGTGTAGTGGATGCCCATTGCCAGGATCAGCTGCCCGGCCGTAAAGGGTGATGCCCGCAGGCGCCGGTAGGAGCCCTTTTGCTTCTCCGTCGGCATCTGGTTAGCCAGGCCAAAGATCCCCATACTCAGCAAACTAAAGGCCAGTAGGCCGGTAAAGGTATAGTCGAAGGTTTTGAGCTGCTCATCGCCCACAGCCTGGCCAGCCACCTTTAGCGGTGGCTCGGGCTGGCCCATACCCCTGTTAATACCATCAATAATCTGCCCCATAATAGCCGTCAGCGTATTGCCAGACTGCTCCGAGCCCTTCGCGTAGAGCACACGCAGGGTGCCGCTTGGGCGCGCTTGGGCTTGGCCAGCGGCGCTGCCCTGCCCGGGCTGCGGGGTGTCAAGCTGCTGACCCTGGCTGCTACCCTGGCCAGGGGCGCCCGCTTGGGCTGGCTTCGCTTCGCCAAAGTCGGCTGGCAGCTCAATGATGCCACTCAGCTCCGAGTGCTT
>CALHWA010000052.1 GCA_938036845.1 uncultured Candidatus Saccharibacteria bacterium
CAGCGCCAGGTGGCACGCTGCCATAGGAGTGCGCTGCTGATTCGTCTTTTGGCATGATGCGTGACTATACTGTATATTTTTGTGCAGATTGGGCTTGCAGAAATGTTTTTTGACAGTTTATACTAAAGGATAATTATGGTACGATCTTCTACACCAGTTATAGAACTCCGAGGCCTCACCAAGCAGTATGGTCTGGGCGATGCTGCCCAAAACGCCTTGGACAACGTCGACCTGCGAGTCGAAAAAGGCGAATTTATTGTCATTATGGGCCCTAGTGGCTGTGGCAAGACGACATTGCTCAATATCATGGGCTTGCTCGACCGCGCCGATAGCGGTGAGTATTTTCTTGATGGGACATCGGTGGCCACGCTGAGTAAGCGCCAGCACGCCCGGATTCGCTCGCGGCAGATTGGCATCGTCTTCCAGAGTTTTAACCTGATTAATCGCCTAACAGTGCTTGAGAACGTCGCCCTACCCCTGAGCTACCGTGGGGGGATGCGCCGCGTTAAGCGCCTGGAGCAAGCCAGTGCGGTGCTGAAGAATTTCCACCTCCAAGAGCGCGAATATTACATGCCGTGGCAGCTCAGTGGTGGGCAGGTGCAGCGTGTGGCGATTGCTCGCGCCCTGGTAAATCACCCGTCGATTATCCTGGCGGATGAGCCAACGGGTAACCTCGATAGCCGCTCGAGCCACATCATTATGGAAGAGCTGGCTCAGCTGCACCGCCGGGGTAATACCATCATTATGGTGACGCACAACCCGAACCTCACGA
Organism: uncultured Candidatus Saccharibacteria bacterium; assembly: GCA_938036845.1. GTDB lineage: Bacteria > Patescibacteriota > Saccharimonadia > Saccharimonadales > Saccharimonadaceae > Saccharimonas. The sequence continues at coordinate 773 of CALHWA010000052.1, forward strand.
GCTACGCCAGCCGTGTGATTAAGATGCTTGATGGGCAGATTGCCAGTGATGAGCAGATGCGCACCACTGCCGCTACGCCAACACCAGTGGCCCGCAAGCCACGAGTTCGCCGGGCAGCACCTGCTGGCAAGGCTGCGCCGACGATTGCGCAGGGCACGGCATCGGCCGCTCAGCCAGCTGCGCCAGTCAAGGCAATTGCTCGCGGTCGGCCCGCCAAGGTTACTACGCCAGTAACGACAGCGCCAACCGTGGTCGACTACGAAGATCCGCATACCCAAGATGGCCCAACCATCGAGCCTATGCCAGTTGCTCCGCCAGAGGTGCCGCCAGCCTTGCCCGCCACGCCGCAGGCTCCGTCGGCAGGGCAGCCTGCTCTGACATACTCTGCTGCGCCGGCTCATACAAACTCAGTTACCCCGGCTCAGTCTACACCAGCTCAATCTCAGCCAGCTGCGCCGCAACCAACCAACCAACCTGCAGCACTAGCAGCCCATACTGCAGTCCAGTCATCATCCACACCGTCTGCTGTATCGACCACTCAGCCAGCTGTGGCCACGCCAGCTCAGCAGCCCACTCCACCATCGTCTGCTCACCAATCTAGTACAAAGGAGCCCCAGGCATGATAATCATTGATCATTTCGAAAATGCAAGCAGTAGCTTCCGGCGCAACCGCGGCCGTAATTTGCTGGCGACGCTGGGTGTGGCAATTGGTGTGGGTAGCATCGTAGCGATCTTGGCGCTGAGTGGTGGCCTGCACAATATCATCTCCCAACAGGTGTCCGACCTCAACAATAACCTCATTGTGGTGCGCCCGGGCGTGCAAGACAAGAGCTTCTCGTCGCTGGCGAGCTCGGTGGCGCAGTATAATTACAACACCAGCACCATCACCGAGTCCGACGTCGAGGCGGTGCGCAAGATGCCACATATCCGCGCTGTGGCACCAATGATGACCTCTGAGAACAAGCTCAAGAGCAACGACCGAGAAGCTACCACTACTGTTGTAGCAACTTCGCCCGACCTTGCTATCACGAGTCAGCTCGAACTACGTGAGGGAGACTTCCTCGAAGGCGGCACGCACGACGCCAAGCCAGCGGTGCTTGGCCCAAAGCTGTCGGTGCAGCTGTTTGGCACCGAGCAGTCGATTGGCCAGACCTTCAAGATCCGCGGCAAGGAATTTATCGTGGTGGGGGTGATGCGTGCTACAGAAAATCCGCTGAATTATAACAATGTTGATTTCGACAACGCAGCTATCATCACCACCGAGGCAGGTAAGAAAATCCACAGTGGTCATACGCAGATTCAGCAGATCAACATCCAGGCTGATGCGTCGCAGCAGGTCGGGCAGATTGCTCAGCAAGTTAAGGATAAGATTCAGCAAAATCACCAAGGGGAAGAAGACTTCACTGTGGCAACAGGCGATGCGATTAGCCAACCAACCAACCGACTCTTCACAGCACTAACCCAGGTGTTGACGCTGATTGCAGCCATCTCGCTGGTGGTTGGTGGCATTGGTATCATGAACATCATGCTGGTGAGTGTGGTAGAGCGCACGCGCGAGGTGGGTATCCGCAAAGCGGTTGGTGCAACCGATGGTAATATCATCACGCAGTTCGTTATTGAGGCGCTGGCGATTAGCTTGCTTGGCGGTATCCTGGGCTACATCCTGGGCTACATAGTGGCGCTAAGCTTTAGCGTCTGGCTGTCCTTTCCACCAGCACTGGAGTGGCAGACAGCAGTGATGGCAATTGGCCTCGCGTTAGCGGTTGGCCTTACCTTCGGTCTCTATCCAGCTATTCGTGCTGCGCGCAAGAACACGATTGAGTCGCTACGGCAGTACCACTAAACAAGATAGTTATTCTGATACAGAACCCGCCTGGAGAGTGGCGGGTTTTTTGTATGAGTTGTGGTATTCCTGGCTCACCCTACCCTGCTCATTTACAGAGTAAGATGATAGAATTTCTGCACATATTATTCCAGATTAATCGTCACATGTAATGTTTGAGATGATGAGCGATTTCGTTAGTGAATTTATTGTAGCAGCTTGTTGTTTATGTAACATTTTGCGACAGCGAGTTACCATACAAGATCATGACAAGGGCTTAAGAATTAGAATAGAAAAAACAAAACGCTACGATTCTCAAAAACTAAAACACGCTAGGTTAGAGTTTTAAGATTTGTCGCCCTTCCCCTGCTTCACGCCATTCAACACGCCGAGGTAGCAGCTGGCGAATTCTGCTAGTATCATGCCGTGTAGCACCTGCTCTACCTCTGTCTCGCCAGCAAGCAAGATAGACTTTGCATGGGGTTTGCGGCCACTGAGGCGGCGATCGAGCGCTGCCATGCGCTGCTGGGTAGCGGCGTCATTCTCTCCTACCAGGTCGAAAAGCGCGAATGGCTTATCCACCGGATGGCTTAGCCAGCCGTGAGCGCCAGCCTGCTCGGCCTCGGCAAGAGTGGTAGAAAAGGCCACATTGTGCGCCCGCTCCTGCCAGCACCACTGCCACCACTGGGCGACTGACGCGAGCGCCCCACTACCACAAAACACCGCCGTCTTGCCCGCTGCTTGGCGTGCGAGCTGCTTGGCGAGGTTACGAGCGGTCGGCATGGCAGCGCCCCACTGCTGCGCTGCATTCGCTGCGCCATCTGCTATCGCTTCCACAAGATCATCATCCAGCAACTGATAGGCCGTCAGTAGCGCGCTCAGTGTGCTGAGTATGCGTAGTGGCCCCACCCGCCCTATCCTCTTGGTGATTGGCACGATGGTAGCTGCAGGGTATGCTGTGGTGCACTCAGCCACAGCATCATCATGAGTGAGCAGAACAGTCGGAGTACTGTGCTGCTCTGTATAAGACACCATGTTTTTTACCTGGTCAGGCAAGATGCCAGCCTCGATAATAATCACCAGGCTATGTGTATCCACAAATGCGGGCACTGCCGCTGCCTCGCAGCACAGGACAGGCACAGCCATATAAGGTTGCACGAGCTGCTGAGCAACGTGAGCCAGCACCGCACCACCATCCGTTGCTATAATAACAACATTACGAATATCATGCTGGGGTGATATGTGTGAGAGCTGATTTGCTACCTCTGTTGGTAGCGTCGTTTGTTTCCATAATGTTGCAACGTGATGCAGAGTGGCCTCGGCACCGCGTTGGCGCAATATGGTCTGGTCATCAAGCATAATCGTCTCCTTCTGCTTGCAAGAGTATACCCTCCCATGATACATTAATTAGCAGAGAATCATAAGCATATTTGGAGACAGGTGGGAACCATGAATATCAGCACTACATCACAATCAATTACCGACGATCAAGAGCTTGCCAAGGTGCTTGCTGGGATCGGCCCACAGGTGGGCACAGCAGCATCGCAGCGGTCGCAGGCAATGATGTCGGGGCAAGGTGCTGGCCGTTCATCACTCTCGGGTATGTCGGGTAATATGGGCTCATCAGTGCCAGTCATGTCCTCGCAGCAGCAACCATCGCAGCCTGCCCCCAGTGGTGAGGCGCTCAATGGCGTGAAGCAATCGGCCATCAAAGAGCTGCGCCCACTAGTGGACAAGCTCAATGTTAGCCCAGATGAGAAATTCGATACCTATCTGCTTTTGATCCGCTCGACAGACGACAAGAGTTTGATCGACCCAGCGTATCAAATTGCCAAATCCATCCGCGACGAAACCCGCCGCGCCCAAGCGCTGCTCGACATCATCAAAGAGATTGATTATTTATCGCAGCGGTAGCGGATACTGCAATAAGAATAGGCATTATCACCACTGATGTGGTGATTTTGTTATGGTGCTAAAAATGATATATAATACAAACACAACTATGGTAAAAACACGTCACTATAAGCCACATCGCCGTACACGCAAGCATCACGGTATTGACACAATGCCATCGCTTATATCGCCGAGCCAATGGTCGACGTCTTCTTCGAACATCAAAAAGCAGCTTGTTACTGTTGATGCAGCGCTGAAGAGCCAAAAGCCACATCTCACCTACCTCGTCGAGCAGCAGGGTCGCAATTGGAGTGAGGAAAAACGCCGCCAGCGACGCTCGGCTG
>CALHWA010000053.1 GCA_938036845.1 uncultured Candidatus Saccharibacteria bacterium
GAGCGCATCCATGGTAAGGATGAGGTCTCGGGTTCAAGCCCCGATCGTGGCTCCATGGCTGAATTTGTTGATCACCCCACTGCTGGGGTGATCTTTATTGTTAACCGATAGTGAGGATGTTTTTTCGCTTGCTAAAATATATGACGAGAAGTGCCCTTCCATGCTGCACACTATCAAAAACAAACTTAGACTGGTTGGCGGTGGCGCGGTAGCCGATAGACACGACCTGTTGGGATTGGTGCTTGGTAACCGCCTCGCTGCGGAGGAGTAACTTCGGATAAGCCATAAGCTGCCGCTGCAGTTATTGGATGGTCGTCTCTATAAGACTCGATTGATGATCGTGGAGTACAGTATAGACCAAGTGGATAGTCGCACCGGGTGATCGACCGAGGTCCACCGCCGAGAGGACTCGATTTATCGTAGGAGCGAGTAGTAAATATGCTAATAAAGTCGATTTGTTTTTCTCTTATGGTCGACGACATTAGTGAGTTACCTGGCTTATACTGAGCATATAGCAGTGAGCTAGGCGCATTATGAAGTATCTCCAACTCCATAGCTAGACAACCAAGTGCATTGCGGATAGCGAGGATTTTATCACGGCCATGAGTGATTTCCTTGGCGTGGAGAGGGCTTTTTGCGGACCCACTCATCTCTACCTCGCGACCCCATTGCACAGTAAATGGTGTGAGGTCGCGGGCAAGTTGCTCGACATGGTTGGCTATTTTGTCGCGCCGTTTAGTGTCTACCTCGCTATCCTTTCGTACAACAAGGGATGGAAAAAGTGGTATAAGAGGATGTCTGCGGAGCTCTTCCTCTGATATTGGCCACTCGGTTGGCTGGTAATCTTCTCGTACTTGACGAGCCTGTGGCGGCCTATCGAGCGTAGCGGCAATAAGAATATGATCGAAATACTTTTTTGTCATAGAGTGAAGTATATCGCAAAAGTCCTTTTATTAACAGAGGTACGTTGCATAATTGTAAGAGATTGTGTGATTTGTGTTTTTCGCACTTTGACATTGGCAAAAAATTTGCTATACTAATTCACAGTTAGTTCATTTTATTTGCCGGAGTCGTCTAGTGGCAATGACAGGAGAC
>CALHWA010000054.1 GCA_938036845.1 uncultured Candidatus Saccharibacteria bacterium
ATGGCGTCAACTGCGTGTCCTCTTGCAAGGCACACTGCGAGACGATCGCTCGCGCTGCCTGCAGTGTGGGCATGTGCTGGCGTGGTATGATCTACTCCCAGTAGTAAGCTGGCTGTCGACTGGTGGGCGCTGCCGCTATTGCCAGCAGTTCATTGGTTGGTTCGAGCTGGTGATGGAGCTGGTGCTGGGGGTTGGTCTGGCACTGTCGTATCTGGTATGGCCATGGGCATTGCCAGCCAGTAGCTTACTCTTTGCTGTGTGGGTGGTGGTGGCCTTGGTACTGATGATCCTCGCGGCGTATGACGCCAAGTGGCAGCTCCTGCCTGACCCGCTTAACTATGGCTTGATGGCACTGGGCGCACTCTTCGTGCTGGTGCGGATGACGACGCTGCACGATGTTGATCTTGTATCACTCACGGGGGCGGTGGCGCTGCTGGCGGGATTGTATGGTGGGCTGTATGCCATCTCGCGCGGGGCGTGGATTGGCTTTGGCGATGTGAAGCTCTGCGTGGGCTTGGCACTGCTATTGGGTGATTGGCGATTGGCCTTTATGACGCTGTTCTTCTCCAACATGCTGGGCTGTATCATCGTCCTGCCGGGCCTGGTGCGTGGCCAGCTCAATACGCGCTCGCAGGTGCCATTTGGGCCGCTGCTTATCATTGGCTGCGTTATTTCACTCTTGTTTGGTGGGCATATCTTGCGCGCGCTAGTGGCATTGCCACTGGGGCTGTAGAATCGCCCCATCGCCCTGTGCCGTCAATGCTGCTTGTGCTATACTAGAGAGGTTATGAGTATGCCAGTGAAGCCAGGGTTCACCATTATTGAGATGATGCTGTTTTTGGCGGTGAGTGGGGCAATGGCAGCCGGGATTATGGTAGGTGTGGGTGCGACGGTCAATGCACAGCGCTATCGCGATGCCACCCATTCGCTAGTGAGTTTCTTCCAGGGGGAGTACGACCGGGTGGTGAATGTCCAGAATGATCACGACCGCAACCTTGGCTGCAGCACTAGCGGCATTAGTCAGAGTATTACTCCGCAGGTGCCTGGCACGAGCGAGTGCACCATTATTGGGCGGTTTATTACCACTGGCCGTGATGGCCGAAGCCTCATAGCGCGGACAGTTTATGCCACGCGCGATGGCTCAACTGCAGCAACGGATTATGAGGCGCTAACTCACTCGGGGCTTGTTTTGTCGGACACCGCCAGCCAGACAACTACCTACGAACTAGCGTGG
>CALHWA010000055.1 GCA_938036845.1 uncultured Candidatus Saccharibacteria bacterium
CCTTGGTGATGTATTTTTCCAGACTGATGGTCGGCAAAGGATTACCGTCCTTATCCAGCGGTGCTGGCTGGTCGCTACTCGTCACAATCTGCCGCCGGTCGGTAATATTCAGCTGCTTTTCGACGAAATTCTCCGCCGGTAGACCATGGCAATCCCAGCCCCAACGGCGCTCCACGCGCTTACCCTTCATTGTCCAATAGCGTGGCACGGCGTCCTTCACAATACTGCTGAGCAGCGTTCCGTGATGTGGCACACCGGTGATAAACGGCGGCCCGTCATAAAAGACATACGCATTATCCGCCGGCCGCTGCGCCACCGACTTTTGGAACGTCCGGTCGTCCTTCCAGCGCTGCACCCAATCCTTCTCATATTCTGCCGCTCGGCGGCGTGTGCCATGTGTAAATTTCATTGGTTTCCTCCTTGATTTATCTTATACTGCTTATTCAATTACATTAAGTCTTAACCAGATTGCCGTATGTATATCATATTGCACCTCTGTAATATTCACGTATTGATTCAAAAATTGGAATATTGTCTTTATACCCACGCGGCGATATTGGTGACGGGTGAAAGATTGGTATAACTACACTCTCACCCATGGCGTACCGTTTACCAACAACGTCGCTCAGCCGGCGGAACGACTCCTTAATCAGTGCCTGGGTTGGAATAGCACCCATCGTCAGGATGAGTTTTGGATTTAGTATGCGCAACTGCTGTGTAAGCGTTGGCCTATAGAGAGCGGCTAGATCCTTAAGATAACGGCGATCGGATGGGAAGCACTTGATTGCCTCTGTAAACGTAACTGCTAGCAGCTCCTTGCCAAGGATAGCTAGCAACTTTTGCATAATGATGCCGCTTGGCAGCAGTTTCCCCGCTGTATTATGCCAGGCAACGCCACTCTTTCCCCAGCCAGTTCGAGCCGGTGCCTCGCCAACGACGACGATACTATTCGTATCACCAAACCATATAGTCTGGTCGCGCAAGCAATCCTTGCCCATATGGCCGTAATCGACGCGCCCAATTGCTTGAGCCACCACATCCAGCTCAACCAAAAACCGCTCCACCCGCCCCTTCAGCAGCTCGTACCGCCGGCGGGTGTCGGCGTGGCGCAGAATCCGTTGGCGGCTACGCACGGTAGCGGTATCGTAATTAATCGCCACCGTGCCAAACTGCGCGGCCGTGCTATCCACCACCTGGCCATCAATGCGATTAAAGTAATGCGGCGTGCCCGCCACCACGCAGCGGCAAATCTCGCCACCACGGTAATCCTGCAACACCAGGGCCGAGACAGCACACTGTCCGCTGCTTGGGTTACTCGGCGACCAATCATCACAGTAGGACGTCTCACCCGACCAGTTGGTTGAGAGAGCGTTACAGATTTTTATGACAGAGCTCGCACGTTGCTGCTTCATATCATTACTCATAGTTTCCTCATCGCCTCCACTATCTCCTCATGAACGACACCATTGCTCATGATCGTCCCACAGATGTCTTGGTCGTAGCGCTGTTCTCTACCAAAGAGGTCGGTCACTGTGCCACCCGCTTCCTCAACGATGACTTTTGCCGCTGCAACATCAACATTCTTGCCCTTTGTGCCAGCAAAGACCGACGCGGCAAATCCACCACGCGCCACTAAGGCTGCTGCATGCGTTGTGCTTCCTGGCGCTGTAACGTATGCACCCCTCTCGTACGCTAAATCATGAATCGCCTGCATAGCATCCCATTCTGCACTTGGCCACCAATCTACATTTATCTCAGTCATTCCGCTAAAACTCTTCTTATTCACGTAAATCTGTTTATCATTCAGATAGGCACCATAGCCGCGCACCGCCCAATACAAATGGTCACTAAACGGCGCATAAATCACACCGACCTCCGGCTGGCCGTCAATCACCAATGCCAAAGAGAACACCGATACCGGTAGCTCCATTGCGAAGGGCACCGTGCCGTCGATCGGGTCACATACCCACACATAGTCCGAGCCACGGCGGTCGCTCGCTTCTTCTCCATCAATATCATGGGTTGGATACTGCTCTGTCACGCGTCGGATAACAAGCTGGTTGATTTCCTCATCGGCGATAGTCACAATTGTGTTGTCTGCTTTGAGGTGAGCGCCTGGCTTTTTGCCAAAATATTTTCGCATAATATCGCCCGCTTCGTGTGCCACACTTTTTGCAAAATCAAGCCATTCTTGCTGTTGATCGGTCATATCTTTCTCCATGAGTAATGTACTTATGCTACTGCCTCTGTATCATACACCCACCCAGGCTGCCATGAGCCAACTTCGCGCCAATTGGTTGCTATTGCCTCTGGCCAGGTCTTACCACCAAGAATAACGTCTAGCGCAAGCTGCGGTGCTTCGTGCGCCACAATGGCAATGTGCTGGCCAGCATAGTCGCGCTGCAGCATCGCCACAAAGTCACGCATACGCGCCTCTACATCGCGGTAGCTTTCGCCGTGCGGAAACGGTGTATCAACAAAGGGGAGCAAACTAGCCTTAAAGGCCCCATCCGTGCCATTATTATCACCATAATTTGCCTCGCGTAGCCGTTTATCAATAACAATCTGATGCGTTGCACCAAAGGCAAGCCGTGCTGAATCGATCGCTCGACCAAGATCCGAGCAGAATACCACAGTAAAGCTGGTATCGGCCGCTTGCTCTGGCAGCGCCTGCGCTTGCTGAACCCCCACTGCTGACAACTCACCAGGCAACCAGCCAGTCGCCTTACCAGCCTCATTATCCGTCGTCGTACCATGGACGAAATAAGTTATTTTTGTCATACATTTCCTCCTTGTTTGGTTTGGGTTGCTATATATTTGTGCGAATTATTTTCAGTCTGTTTGATTGCATCATATACCGCCTGCGCCACTCGCCGATGCCCTTGCAGTGAGAAATGGATGCCATCAGGCGCATAGTCGTCATTGTCATCAAGTGGATTGCTAATGGTTGCGTGAGTAGTACGTAGCTTTTCGTCGATGCAATGTAGCTTGCTAGCAAGCGGCTTATAGCGCTGAACTGGCGCAATATACCACACATTACCACTGCTAACCATATCATTCTCGCTATCAGCTGCATAGGCCCGTGTGTAGGTACTATACCACTGTAAATCAGCCACAATCTGCTCATCCGAAGCTCTCTTATGAGATACATCATTCACGCCAAGCGCAATAATCACTCCCTCCACCGGGCTAGCCTCTCGCAGTGCTATTTCGTAACCAATCTTGCCACCAAGATATGGCGGTTGCTCTGCATACTCCCCTGCTGTCCGTCCACACAGCCCTGCTTGAATAATGTCATACTCATCACCGAGCAATCGCTGGAGGATATTCGGCCATTGCTGTTTGGCAGCATAGCGCCCCAACGGAGCACCATTCTCACCAAAACCCTTGTCGCCCCAGACGTTCGAGTCACCGTAGATAAGGATTCGCCCAGGCTGCATCATCCCTTACTTCGCACTTGCTTTGTCATCAAATAATACTCGCCAGCTTCATCAGTACCATCTGTTCGATGGTACACGCTGGTGAAGGTTGGCCCGTCTGCCACCAATCGATACATATAGTCACGCTTCTCGTAGATACCCATCGCTCTCTTGTTGGTAATGTCTACCGCCAAGCCAACTTGGTCAAACCCCTGTCGGCACGCTTCATCCTCCGCTGCAGCGAGTAACTGCGAGGCAATACCACGACCACGATACTGTTCTGCCACCTCAAGTGCATTAATCTGCGGCAAGCCAGGGTACTCATCCTCAATCCTCACTGACGGCTCATCAATCTCTGGTCGCTCAGTCCAATCATGCCGCAGTGTCACCCGTCCCACATAGCGGCCATCCGCCACTGCAGCAAACACCACCGCCTTGCCCTGCATAGCCAGCTCTGTAAGCGTTGCTTCATAGCGATCAGAAATACCCATATCTTGCTTAAGTAACGCAAACTGCTCGCTGCCTGGCACGACTGTTGTAATGCAGGCGGGTGCTTTCTCATAGGTGTGCGGCGGCTGCCAATGTTCATGCATGGTTGTACTCCACTTCTTTTCGCTTTTGGTATACAGAGCGGAGGGCCGCCTCGAGCAATGGCCACAGCGCCGCACACTCGTGGCAAATGGCGTACTGCAAGGCTGGCTTGTGGGCTGGCAATGGCATGGCTACTCCTTATATAATTAAAAATCACCTCTTCTGGGCTTCGAGAATCCGCTGGGTATTCGCGCGGACGGTACCATCTCGATTCCAAAAGAAGTGATTCTAGCATTTCCCGGCAAAACGACGGAAATAGCTATACTCTTTCAGCACTTGATTATTGCCTTGTCGCAGCATTCGCGGCGGGGTCTATTCT
>CALHWA010000056.1 GCA_938036845.1 uncultured Candidatus Saccharibacteria bacterium
AAACACGAGACGATGAAAACAACCTCGAGTATGACCGGTATGGCAATGCGCCGCACATAATGATACATATACCATAGTGTACTCTTTGCTGGGTTTTCTGAGAAGAATTGTAGTGATAGTATATGCAAAACTCGCCACTATCCCTGGCGAGTTTGCGAATACGTACAAGTTAGGATCACTTGCTTACATTAAATCGAAATTCTACCACATCGCCTGGCTGCATGATGTAGGCTTTGCCCTCGGTGCGGATCTTGCCGGCTTCGCGCGCTTTGGCTTCGGATCCTGCTGCCACGAGGTCGTCATAATCCACCACCTGCGCCGCAATGAAGCCTCGCTCGAAGTCGGTGTGGATGACCCCGGCCGCTTGTGGTGCCGTCCAGCCTTGGTGGATCGTCCAGGCGTGGACTTCCTTGGGTCCCGCGGTGAGGTAGCTCTGCAGGCCAAGTGTATCGTACGCTGCTCGGATCAATTGTGTCAGGCCAGCCTCGGGCACATCATAGCTTGCCAGGAGCTCTAGCGCATCCTTTGCGTCCAGCCCCTTGAGCTCGTCCTCTAGCGTGGCACAGATGAAGAGCGCCGTGCTGCCATGAGCCAGTGCCGCCAAGCGAGCTTTGGCTTCGGCATTGGCAAGGGTGGCTTCGTCGACATTAAAGACGTAGATGACTGGCTTGGCAGTGAGGAGGTGGAGGTCGGCGATTGCCTCATGAATAATATTTTTGTTCAGATGAACAGGGGTACCAGCGGCAAGATCGTCACGCAACTGCTGCAGGTACTCGAGTGTACTGCGTGCCTTAGGGTTGGCTTTGGCTTCTTTGGTTAGGCGGGTGAGGCGGGTTTCGATGGTCTGAATGTCTGCCAGCATGAGCTCGGTGTTAATGATGTCGATATCGCGCTGCGGGTCGACAGTGGTGTCGACATGGACTATATCGTCATTTGCAAAGGCACGGACGATGTGGACGATTGCATCGCACTGGCGAATATGAGCGAGGAACTTATTGCCCAACCCCTCGCCACTCGCGGCACCAGCCACCAGCCCGGCGATATCGACAAAGGTCACAGTGGCCGGTACAACCTTTTCGGTGTGGTACATATCAGCTAGTACTGCTAAACGCTCATCGGGCACAGGCACAATGCCAGTGTTGGGCTCGATGGTGGCAAAGGGGTAGTTGGCTGCCAAAATATCATTGTTAGTGAGGGCGTTGAAAAGGGTCGACTTGCCAACATTGGGCAGGCCAACGATACCGATAGATAGACTCATATATATAGTATAGCAGCGCAAAGGGGAAATCGGCAGGGGGAAGAGGAAAATGCGAGGAAGGTGGATGCATTGCGCTTTATATAATTATAAAGTAAGGCTCTTTCGTCATTGGTGTGCTATTTTGCTTCATTACAAGATAAGCCCTGCGCTATCTCACGCTCACCCTCCTCACACTCCCTCCTCAGGAACACTATAAGGGTCGATATTCACTGGATATCGACCTCTTGCGCTGGGCTGAAAACCGGTCATTACGACCGGTTTTCACACTCCATCGGATGAAGTGGTGAGGAGGGTGAGCTAACGATATTTATGAGCTATATAAGGATATATGGCGATGTCTCTGCCTTGTGTCATGAACACGGTGCACAATCGCCGTAACTTTGCTATAATCATAAGCATGACATTTGTACATTTTTGTCGCCAATCACTGGTGCGTGCTGGTCTGATGGGGTTACTGTG
>CALHWA010000057.1 GCA_938036845.1 uncultured Candidatus Saccharibacteria bacterium
CTCTGGGCCTCAGCTACCAATCCGTCCTCAAGCTTATCGACGCCAAGAATGACCCCATTACTAATGATACCGACCCCATCGCCACCGTCCTGGCGGACAACCAGCCCCTCACCACCGACCGCCTGCGTCTCGTGACGAGCTCTGGCAAGACGCCGATCATCTCACTCGTCATTTCGCCCGTCAGCAGTGAGCCAGGTAGTGGAGTCATCGTCGTCTTTCGTGATGTGACGAAGGAAAAGGCCGAGGAACGCCAAAAAGCCGAGTTCATCAGCACCGCCAGCCACGAGATGCGTACCCCTGTGGCATCGATCGAGGGCTACCTTGGCCTCACCCTGAACCCCGCTACTGCCACCATCGACCAGCGCGCCCGCGACTTCATTACCAAAGCCCACCGCTCGGCTGAGCACCTCGGCCGGCTCTTTCAAGACCTGCTGGACGTAAGCAAAGCCGACGATGGCCGCCTGCAGAGCAATCCTGAAGCGATCGACCTCATCCCCTTTGTCAGCGACATTGTGGAGGGGCTACGCCACAAGGCCGAGGACAAAAAGCTCCAGCTTATCTTCAAGCCACGCCCTGGCACAACTGGCGGTGAGCATAGCGCTACCTTTACTAGCCGGACGCTTAGCCCTGCCTTTTATGTCTCTGTCGACCCAGACCAGCTGCGTGAGGTGCTTGATAATCTGGTGGAGAATGCTATCAAATACACCCCCAGTGGGCGTGTAACGGTGGATGTGACTGGTGGTAGTGGGCGCGTGACGATCGCCATTGCCGATACTGGCATCGGCATACCAGTGGAAGATCAGTCACACCTCTTCCAGAAGTTCTATCGGGTGGATAATTCGGACACGCGCGAGATTGGCGGCACCGGCCTCGGGCTCTACCTCAGTCGCCGCCTCACAGAGGTGATGGGTGGCCGCTTGTGGGTGGAGAGTGCGTACCGGCAGGGAAGTACCTTCTTCCTTGAGCTCCCACGTATGAGCGAGCATGATACCCAAACCGCCCTCGCTGCCAAAGCCAAGGCAGTAGCACAAGCCGCCAAGGCAACTCCGCCTCGCCCAGTGCCGGCTTTTGCCACGACCGCACTCCAGAGCCAAGGCTTTTTGCCACAGCCACGCTCAGCTACTCGCACCCAGCGCCCAGCCCAAAAGAACAGCCGCACAGCCACGCCACCCACAGCAAAAAACGTCCAATCTACCACTGTTACCGTTGCCCAGGCTGCTCCTTCCACTCCCTCAAGCGCCACACCACCATCTGCGCCAAGTACGTCGCCCACGGCGCATATCATCGCCACCAGTCAGCCTCGGCGTAGCCCCACTCGCGTCCGCGATGTCCTCACTACGCCGCGCTCTGCTGCGCCACCACGGGCAGTGCGGTAGCTCCTATCTCGCTGACAATAAGCTACAGAGGCCGATATCTCCATGATACTGACCTCGGTATACTAAAATTACTGTATCGCCTTCTATTGCAGTAAAGGAGCGAGCCCTATAACGGGTAAAACCCTAGGCTACTACTATGCTCTTACGACCGAGACTGAATCTTCTTGCGCTGTGATTTACTACATTCCATCTGCCCGTTGAACAGATATACCGCAGCAGCGCTAAGAGCCATTGCTTCAGTACCACACGCTACCCCGTGCATCACCGCTTCTTCCATCTGGCGATGCTCGAGCTCATCGATGTTTGAGAACCCCTCGGCAGCAGCAATATCCTCATCTGTCGTCATCACATGCTCAGCGACTGGATTAAGCAGGTTGCCCACTGGCTCCATATTGCCACTGTCATGATAGAGACTAATGCCTGTTGCGGCTGTTAGAGTCGCACCAATGGTGGCCAGCATCCCCAATGCTCGCGCAACTTTCTCACGCCGCGAGGATCGCTCGGGCGATTGTAATTTTTCTGCAAAACGCGTGACCCAGCTTGGCTTCTCGCTTTTGTGCCGTGCCCCAGCGTGTCGCATTTGTTGTGTTGTTGTCATAGTTCATCTTCCTCTGTTAGAGACAATATAATACCACAGTATATATTTATAGTCAATAGTTACATATCTACGCCCAAAACCTCCAAACCTCTCATACTTATAGCTAGACTCACAGTACCCATGCCGAAGATATGCACAGAGCGCTCCCGCTTCGCTTCATCACTGGCCTTCAGATACGTTTTTCCAATCTCTCTATGCAAATCCAATTGTGCGCCCACACCACCACTGAGGCGGCTCTTTCTATCACTTTCTCTCAAAAAAACCACAAGCACTATGGTATTTTTGCCGACAATTGCGTACAATAGAGGGTGATATGACAAAGGTTAAGATTCTGCTTGTCGAAGACGACAAAAGCCTGCGCGAAATATACGGAGTACGCCTGTTGGCCGAGGGGTATGACATCGTGTCGGCTGGCGATGGGGAAGAAGCACTCGCCATGGCTATCAAAGAACGTCCGCAGCTCATCATCAGCGATGTGATGATGCCTAAGATTAGTGGCTTCGACATGCTCGATATCTTGCGCAGTACCACCGAGACGCGCGGCATCAAGGTGATTATTATGACGGCACTCTCTAGCCAAGACCAGCGCATGCGCGGTGAAGCACTAGGAGCAGACCGCTACCTCGTCAAATCGCAGGTTGGGATTGAAGATGTGGTGCGGGCCGTACACGACGTCCTTGGTGATACAGGGGTGAGCCACCGGCCGGCAGCACGCACCACTCCTGAGCCTCAGCCAAGCGCACCAGCTATGCCCGTGCCACCAGCCAGCCAGCCCACCACACTGCCGCAGCCCACAGCGCCATTCTCCACACCGCGGCCGGCTAGCCTGGGTGAGCGAGTGATCCACCCGCTACAGTCTTCTATGCCGAGGCCAGATTATGCCAGCTTAATAGATGACGAGCTCGATGCCGCCAATGGTGCTTCACAGCCCACAGCGCCGCAGCCGCCAGCCGAGCCCACTACGCCACAGCCATTTACCTTGCCACCAGCCAAAGAGGCACCAGAGGCCGAGATCGTCACGCATCACGATGAGCACCCAGCCCCTGCTAGTAGCGCGCCAAGCCCAGCCGAAGCTCCGCACCCACACACACCGCCAGCCAGCGATGCGCCCACTGCTCAGCCACCACTCATCAACGATATTATTACGCCGCACAGCACCGCGCCATCGGGTATTCCAGAGATTAAGCATCAGACAGCGGCAAACAAACCGCCACTACCGCCACACCACACCCACACTCCAGCAGACGACGAAGCCGAGCTGGCCGAAGCTCTGCGCATGAGCACACAGCAGGCCGATGATGAGGCAGACACCGATGCAGCTGCCTACCAGCCAAGCCAAAACCAGCTCGTGACGGACGCCGTAGCCAACCTCACCGAGCAGATGGACACCATTCCGACCCCTGTTGAGCCGCTAACGCCAGCCACCACGGCACATAACACATCAGCGCCAAGCCATCCAGCACCAGCAGCCTCAGCGCAGCCACCAGCTACTCACCACGAGCATCACGAGGATTCACCAGCTCATCCTGCTGCTGATAGTGCAGCCATTGCGCCGCACAGCACACAAGCCATTGCTGCAGACCCGTCTGATGCACTAGCCGCGGCGTTGCTCCAGGGCAGTGCAGCCGCTCATCCGTCGGTCTCACCAGTCGATCATCCACTCTACGATGCCATCCGCCCAGCTCCCGTTGCTACAGCGCATTCTGCTCCAGCACAGCCCGTCAACGCCGCAGCAGGGCAACCATCAATCACTCATCATGCAGCATCAGCGCCTCAGCCAGAAGCCGCGCCTTCGCGTCCAGCCCCAGCCATACAGCACAGCCACGACAACCTCAGTTTCGAAGAGACTGAGCGGGCAACACCATCATCGGCCGGGTCGCACTAAAAAGCGTATCCATATCGCTTCACGCGTGCTATACTAGGTAATCATCATGCATGGAGCCTGTTATGCCCGATCGATCACCATTCGACTACCCATTCCATAAACAACCTCCCGATGACCCTGTCACTGGCCCTGCTGCGCGATGCAACGATCCACTACAAGCTGATAGCCGCCAGCGTCCATCGCTTGAGTATCCACTTGATGTGCCAGAGGTCAAACCTAGCTGGTTCTTCACGCGCATTTGTGCCATTGGCCAGGTTGCTCTTCGCGGCGCGCGGAGCGTTGTCTCGGCAGCTACTCGGCCGTGGTCGCGTCACACTCATCAGCATTAATTGAGAGAGTTAGCGGCACAGAGCCGAGCCTTCGGTCAGCACGTCCTCAGTGATATAATAGAGGCATGTCGACTACTCGCCTCAACAAACACATTGCGCTTGCGCTGGGCCTGTCGCGCCGCCAAGCGGATGACCTGATCGCCGCTGGAGATGTCGTGGTTGATGGCGAGGTAGCTGTGCTGGGCGCTCGCCTCCAGCCAGGTAGCCATGTGACGGTACAGGGCACACCACTACCCGAGCAGGTTACTTACCGCACTATTATGCTCAACAAGCCAGTCGGTTACGTTTGCTCACGCAAACAACAGGGGTCACAGCCCACTATTTATAGCCTTTTACCAACAGAATTACATGCTCTTAAGCCCGTCGGTCGGCTTGATGCCGATAGCTCCGGCTTGCTCTTACTCAGCAACAACGGCGACTTTGCTTACCGCATGACCCATCCGCAGTTTGCCAAGGTCAAAGAATACCGCGTCCGGCTCGACCACCCGCTTGAGCCTCTCCACCAGCAGATGATCAGCGACTACGGCATCCAGCTGGCCGATGGCACCAGCCGGCTCATCCTCACGCGTCTCCGGCCCGATAGCCGCACCGAGTGGCACATTAGCATGAGTGAGGGCCGCAACCGCCAGATCCGCCGCACCTTCGCCGCTCTGGGCTACACTGTCACGCGCCTGCACCGCACGCACTTTGGCAGCTATAGCCTGGGCAAGCTACCACGAGGCAAGTGGCAGGACGTAGCTGAGCAGTAGGGCACTGCAAATCCACTCGCGCTTTCATGATATAATGAGAGCATTATGGCTACCAAACTTCCTACCATTGCAATCATCGGGCGTGCCAATGCTGGCAAGAGCTCGCTGTTTAATCGTATGATGCGCTCGCAGCAGGCTATCGTGGCACGCGAGGCTGGCACGACGCGCGATCGGGTGGTGGGCAAGGCAGCCTACCATGGGCATGAGTTTTGGCTCGTCGATACCGCTGGCCTCAAGCCAGCTGAAGATGAGTTTGAGGCAAGTATCCAAGAGC
Source organism: uncultured Candidatus Saccharibacteria bacterium (assembly GCA_938036845.1). Taxonomy (GTDB): domain Bacteria; phylum Patescibacteriota; class Saccharimonadia; order Saccharimonadales; family Saccharimonadaceae; genus Saccharimonas. The sequence goes on from CALHWA010000057.1 coordinate 5,212, forward strand.
AAATCACCGATGCATCCGACGCAGCCGACGTCATCCTCGTGGTCGTGGATAGCACTGAATACCCCAGCGACGAAGACCGGCGCGTCGCCAAGACCGCCCTCAAGAGCCGCAAACCTGTCATTCTCATTGCAAACAAAACCGACCTACGGGGCAGTCTGCCTACTAGTGAGTTCCTCCGTCTTGGCATTAAGAGCATTATCCGCACCAGTGCCGAGCACAACAGTGGTATTAGTGATGCGCTGGGTGAGATCTGCCAGCACATCCCAGAGAAGCGCCAAGCCGAGCCAAGCGATGTGCTCAAGATTGCTTTGATCGGCCGGCCCAATGTGGGCAAATCCAGCCTCTTCAACACATTGGCAGGCAAGCAGCAAGCCATCGTGGCTGGGG
>CALHWA010000058.1 GCA_938036845.1 uncultured Candidatus Saccharibacteria bacterium
GAGCACATGGCCTTTGGCGCCAATGCCCAGTTTGCGAGCGAGCACGAGTACGAGGCGGAGTTTATCAAAAACGGTGCCTACCACAATGCCTGGACGAGCGACCTGTCTATGGTATATGTGGCGGACTGTGCGGACTTTGAATGGGAGCGTATTTTGCAGTTGCAGCAGGTGGCCATTACGCAGCCAAAGTTCAACCAGACGGAGCTCGAAGCCGAGAAGGGTAATGTGCGCAGCGAGCTTGTCGGCTACCTCAACAACCACAACCGAGTGCTGTGGCCCAAGATCCAGCAGCTACTGGGAAATGACATCTATACCTTCCATCAGCGCGTGCGCACCATTGCCCATGTGCAGCTGAGCGATATTCAGGAGCACTACCGGCGTACCCATACCAGCGACAACCTTCGCTTTGTTATTGCTGGCAAAATGGCGGGGCGTAAGGCGCAAATCAAGCGCATGCTCGAGAGTTGGCAGTTGCCGCGTGGTGAGCGCTTTGCGGTGCCGCACGACGAGCTTCACAGTGGTAAGCCTACCCTCATCCGTCGCAAAGAGGCCAGCAACCTCACCTTTGGCTGGTCGATGGAGATCCCGCGTGAGCTCAGCAACAAAGAAGATGCTGCGCTCGACTGCCTCAACCACATTCTCACCGGCACCATGCACTCGCGCATCTTTGGCAAGGCGCGCAAGCAGGGCATGGCCTATGGGATGTTTAGTGATGGCTCGGTGGGCAAGTATGAGAGCAGCTGGGACTTTGGTGGTGAGGTAGAGTGTGATAAGGCAGAGCGGCTCTTTGCTTTGATTGTCAGTGAGCTCCAAGCGGTGCTGCGTGGTGAGATTACCGAGGCCGAGCTGGAGGCAGCCAAATCCTATGGCTTGGGGCGTTACCAAATGGGGGCGCAAACAGTAGCACAGATTAGTGGATTCTACACCAGCCGCTTCTTCTGGGATGGCTATGTGAAGGACTATGCCAAGGTGCCACAAGAGATCAAAGGCACGACCCTCGAGCAGATGAATGCCGTAGCGCGTGAATTCATTGCCGCCAACACCTGGGCACTCGCTGGTGTGAGCAGCGGCGAGCGTAGCGACATCGTGCGGCTAGGTGAGCAGCTGGAAGGGTTGTTTGCACAGAGGTAGAAACACCTCAGCTTAGTATAGTTGCTTGTTTTTACACTGTGAGAGTCGAAGTTTTTGACGGTGGCACTTCGTCTTTTGACAGATAAAAACTTGATAAGAATTTTTTTGCTATTTTTTAGTGGAGGTATGAGACGCGAAGGTAGGCAGAGAAGCACTTGCATTTGTTAGGATGTGTTGTATTATTAAAGTAATAGCAAAGGAGAACAATATATGAGTAACGTTAATCCGACTAACAGCAAAAGTTATCGCCCTGGGGACGAAGAAAAAGGTTATAACGACCTTGTCACGATTGTCCTCACAAAACGGGAATGCTCAGATTTATTGACAGCCATGAATGAGCTCACCGCAGGCCCGTATGCACCTTCTGACAAAGAATGGCAATGGATGGAGGATGTCATGGGTATGCCTACGCGCGAAAGTTTGATGGCACTATTCGATAAGGTTGATGATTTCCAAGAGGGCGACCTTAGGTCGTCTAAGTAGCGACTTAGTGCACTTGATTCTTGAGTTGTAGTGGTACACCGCTATGGGTGATTAGGTGTAGATGTAACCTATCCTCTACATTCTAACGTAAGAAGAATCTGTCGGCGAAGAAGCGCAGTCAGATATCCAGAAGTACGGCTACAATCCTGAGGACATGCCCGATTGCTTTCTCCCTGATAATTTTGACGAAGTATTTCAGCGTATCGGCATACAGGGCACAAGACTGCACCGTACTGGTTGCTTAGTCTATTTCCCTCTGCCTACTATATAGCCGACTGCAAAGGTCGGCTATATGTGTTGGTCTTGCACGTGTGCTCTTACGCTGCGCGGTATACCGCCATCTTCGAGTTGAGTAGTTTGTTCATCTCGGTGAGGCTGCCATCCTTCTTGTGGAGGACGCCGTCGTCGATGACGTATGTCTCGGCCTTGCTGTCTCTGTTTTCGGGGACTTTGGGCGCGGTGTTTTGCCCGCTGTATTTGCTGCGGCTGGTTAGGTCACTGTGGGTGCGGTAGTATTGGGCAGCTTTGAGACGGTGGTCTTTGACCGCTTGATAATACTTCAGGTATTCGCCGCCAAGTGCGCGTGCATTGTCATTTTCGCTGATGTTTTG
>CALHWA010000059.1 GCA_938036845.1 uncultured Candidatus Saccharibacteria bacterium
TGGTCGGCAATGGCGATGGGGCCACCCTTCTCAATATCCTCAATCTCCGACCAGTCGCGGGCGATTGCTTCCTGTGCAGTAAAGGGCCGCTCGGGCCGCTGAGCAAGGCGGCGGTGGCGGAGCTGTTTGGGCGCCACGATGGCCGCCACAACGAGCTCACCCGGGAAGTGATGAGTGAGGTACTTGTACTCTGTCCAAGAGTAAAGGCCGTCGAAGAGGATGTGGTGCTGCCCAGCGGCGGCGAGACGCTGCATTTGCTCGGCAGCAGTGCGGATGATGATGTCTTTACCAGCCTCTTCGCGCCAGGCTTTGCGAAACTCGGCTTGCGACTGCGGGGTGATAGCGATGCCGCGGCGGCGCATTTCGTCGTAGAGGATGCCACCAGCGTAGACCTTGGGGATGCCAAGGCGTGCCACGTGGTTGACCGCCTCGCTCTTGCCTGCGCCTGAGAGGCCAACGAAGGCAAGGATTGTCGTCGGGTGAGATGGATGATTCATGTTTCTAGTATAGCAGATGATGACGCTTATGGTTGGCGGCGCGGGGAATGGTACAATAAGGATAGTATGGAAGAGCAGCCAGCTGCACAGCCATCACGACCAGAGCGACTCCCACGCTACGCACCAACTGACCTTGCGTTGCGTATCTTCTATTTGCGGATACGCGTGCGGCAGCAAAGGGGAGCGGCGCTCCCACCGCAATGGATGCGCGATGCTGCCTGCAGCCCAGCTACGAGCGAAGAATATTTTAGTGGCAAGCCAGAAGACACGGCACTGGCGCTGCGGCGCTGCATTGGTTGTGCGGTGATTGATGTGTGTGCGGCATATGCGGTGAGAGAAGGAGTGTCGGGGATCTGTGCTGGTTTAACGGCACAGCAGCGCAGACAACTGACGGATGGTCCTATGCCAGCCGATCTCCCTAGCCAGTCCACGATGCTCACGGGTGCTATGCACCACGCTGTTCATGCTAATGACACGCCTCGGGCGCGGATTGCCTGGGCAGAGCAGTGTATGGCCGAGCGGCGGCATATTGGGCACATTCCCGCGCCGCAGGCTTTTGCTCGCTTGGCACTGTGTATCGATGCCGAGACAGGGCAACGGCTAGAACCTGAGCGGCGCGAAGACTGTGCTGAGTGCCCAGTGGCGGCTGAGTGTTTGCTCTTTGCGCTGCGGGGGTACCAGCGCATCATTCCTACTGGCAATATACGGGGTGGCACAGCCGAGGCCGATCGCCAGCAGTGGGGCGCACCCAAACCCAAGCGGCGGCACGTCCGGCGGCGCTGAGCAATGGGGGTAGGGTGATAAGCAGCGCACTACTCTGCTTATGCTTGGCAAAATAACAGTGGTGTGGAATAATGCAGAAGCCAACGTTTTGTATAGCAAAAGAGAAAAAACTTATGACGCGTGAACAACCAAGAAAGCCGACCCCTGCCACGCTGGCAATGCGAGAACAGATAAAGAATGGCGTAAGCCCTGCGGTATATACTGAGCGGCTGATTCGCGGTGGATATAAGCCAGCCCCTCGATCAGCATGGATTGGACAAGCTGCCTGCAGCCTCGAGGATGAACCGTACTTTATTGGCCTCGATGGGAGAAAGCGGGAGCATTGGGAAAATATTAAAAAAGGGAAAACAAAATGCGGCAGTTGCCCAGTGCAGGCTGAATGCCTTGCGGCGCATATGGCGGACATCACAAAACATCGGCCAGATACAGATGATGTTGTTGGTGGAACAGACAATGTTGAGCGAGCGCGTGCCCGGCGGCAGGTTGCGCAAGAATTAGCACGAAGGGTACAGAGCAGCCAAGGCGGTGGAGAGGTGTTAGCGTAGCGTTTCAGTGTAGTAATACTTATGCTATAACAATTGAAAAATCCGACAAAACGTGTACACTTATATAATAACGTATATAAGCGCGGATAGTGCAGGCTGAGGAGATAATAGTGCAGCGACAAGGTGGGCTGATGTATGGAGTAGTGAGTATCCTTGTTGCGGGTGCTCTGTCGGTGATCTTTGGTGGGGTTGCCCAGGCGCAGCAATGGCAGATGGTGTATAACGAGGAGTTTACGACGTCACTGTCGAATTGGAAGGTTCTTCAGCAAAATAAAGATAATTATGGCAAGGAACATTTGGCATATAGCGCCAATAACGTTGCGGTAACTAACGGCGCTTTGCAGATTACGACCCGGCGTCACTGTGTGTCGAGTGTGGCTGAGCCACTGGGCGATAGTAATGCGAGCCAAGAGCCGTGCCCGTCTGGCAAGATGACACGCTACCAGAGTGGGCGAGTGGAGTCGGGTCGGGTGCTCGATGGGCATAAACCATTCCGCGTCGAGGTGCGGGCGAAGATTAACTGGAATGGCGAGAATGGGACGCGCCCAGCTATTTGGCTGCGCAATAGTGTGACGCTTGCCAACTGTAGCAGCAACAAGCAAGCGAATGACCCCTATGGTGAGCTCGACATGCTGGAGTGGTATTCATGGACGCCGACCTATACATGGTCGACGACGCATATTCGCTGCTACCACAGCCCGTCATCACAGATATGGAAGACGAAGGGGTTAGGGCATAGCCGAGAGAACCTCATACCGTCCCCAGTGACGTTGGCGAACAACTGGCATGTCTGGGCGACGGAATATGATGGTGAGACGGTCAGATTCTTCGTGGATAACCAGCCGGTGCTGGTGTATAACTATCGAGCAGGCGATGAGAAGAGTCATCCAACCGCTCGGGTTCCAGCAGAAAAACCAGCAAAAATGGGCATGGATGCGAATCAATTCAAGCAGGTCTTTGACGATACGTGGTATGTTATTCTCAATGATTATGTGGAGTGGAAGAGTGAGGAGCACCCACCCGACTCATCGAAGAAGTTTGCCAACCAAACCTTCCTTATCGATTATGTCAAGATATACCAAAGCGGCACTCCAACCACTAGCGAAAAACCACCGGCTACTCCACCAGAGAAAAAGGACGACAAGAAAGATAAAAAGCCGGGCACCAAACGGATGACGGTGAAGAAGAAAAAGGGTGCGTTTGCTGCGCAGGGCCCGCTGGCCGAACTTATCAGCAACTTTGTGCCAGCACTGCTGATAAGCCTGTGCTTGCTACTCATCGCACTGGCTGGTTGGCTAGTGTGGTGGTGGCGTCGCCGGCGCCAGCGCACTCCGCCTACGCCGTAGTGCGGATGGCAATGAGCAAGGGAGAGGTGCGGCTGCGAGATACTCCCATGCCGCTCAGCGCTTCACCAATGCTATACTAGAACTATGATGAAGCGCCTAGTGATTATCGATGGCAAAAGTGTGTTCTACCGTGGGTACTATGCCATGCCCAACCTTTCGACGGCCGATGGGACGCCAACTGGCGGGGTGTATGGCTTTGCGGCGCTGAGCCTAGAGCTGATCAAGCGCCTCCAGCCAGACTATGTGTGCGTGGCGTGGGACAAGCCCAAGACGAATATCCGCCGCCGTCTTGCCATTTACGACCAATACAAGGCTGGTCGCAAGCCCGCTCCGCCAGATTTTTACGCCCAGATACCACTGCTCCACGAGCTTTTGCAGGCCTTTGGTTGGCCGCTGTATGAGTTTGATGATTATGAGGCAGACGATATTATGGCGACGCTCGATGTCCAGGCTGAGCAGGAGGGGGGTATCGAGACATATCTCATTACGAGCGACCTCGACGCCCTGCAAATACTCGACCAAAACACCTACCTCTACGCCCTCAAGAAGGGCTTGACCAACATCGATAAATTCGACATCCCCGCCTTCGAGCAGCGCTATGGTATTCGGATTGGCCAGTTCCTCGACTTCAAGAGCCTGAAGGGCGATGCGTCGGATAATATCCCGGGCGTGCCAGGGGTGGGGGAGAAGACGGCGGTCAAGCTGCTGCAGCAATTCGACACGCTTGACAACCTCTATGATAATCTCTGGCAGGTCAAAGATACCTTGCGGCGCAAGCTGGAGCAGGGCAAAGATTCGGCCTACATGAGCCGCGAGCTGGCCCGGCTATATACCGATGCACCGGTGACGCTTGACCGAGCAGCGATGGCAATGGACAACTGCGACCCAGCGGCGGTGCGGGCGATGTTGCAGCGGCTGGAGTTTCGTAGTTTGCTGCGCCAATTACCACCGCAGATGCAGGCGGCAGAGAGCACCCAGCCGCCCGATGCACCGGTGGTGCAGCATGCGACTGAGCTGCCTGCTCACCAGGCTAAGGCACTCTTCCTAATGGCCAAAGAGCTGCTGGTCTGGCCGGTCGAGGGCGGCGTCTGGGTGAGCCACGAGCGAGGTAAGGCAGCCCGCCTGAGCTGGCGTGATGCGATTGATGTTATCCCGCATGTGCCGATTGTCGGGCACCGCACCAAGGAATTATTACGTCGCTTACTGGCTCGTGGCGTGCGGCAGCTGCCAGTCGTGAAGCACGATACTGCCCAAGGGTCGTTTTTGCTTAATCCCCTGCGCACGTCGCGGGCGCTGGCTGATCTCGCGGGGCTCGAATCGCTCGATGACCCACGCCTCGCTATTAGTGCGCTGTGGGCGGTGTACGATGAGCAAACTCAGGCGCTTGATGCGTTGCCCGAGCTTGCCCGGGTGGCACGGACAATGGACTTTCCGCTTATTCCTGTGCTGGCGCGGATGGAGTGGCGCGGTATCCGGCTTGATAGCCGCACGCTTGCGGCGATGCAGCGCACCTTGAGTAGCGAGATCGCCGAGTTGCAGCAGCAGATTTATGGCATGGTGGGATATGAGCTTAATATTGGCAGCCCGGCCCAGCTAGCCGAGGCGCTCTTTGTAAAACTCCAGCTGCCAACGGTGGGGATTAAGAAGGGCAAGACGGGTTACTCGACGAGCCAGAAGGAGCTAGATAAGCTCCGGCCGCATCACCCGATTATTGGGCTCGTGGAGCGCTACCGCGAGCTGACGAAGCTACAAAACACGTATGCCCAGGCGCTGCCGCAGCTGACCGATGACGCGGGCTATATCCATACCACCTTCAACCAAGATGTGGTGGCGACGGGCCGACTCAGTAGTACTGACCCAAATTTGCAAAACATCCCGATTCGCAGTGAGCTAGGGCGGCACGTTCGCGATGCCTTTGTGCCAGCGCCGGGCAATGTGTTTGTCAATGCTGACTATTCGCAGTTTGAGCTGCGCCTGGCGGCCGTGCTGTCGGGGGAGGAGGCGATGATTCGCGATTTTAATACCGATATTGACATCCACGCGAACACAGCTGCCCAGGTGTATGGAGTGCCACTTGATGTCGTCACGAAGGAGCAGCGCCGCCGGGCCAAGGTGGTGAATTTTGGGGTGCTCTATGGGATGAGCCAGCATGGCTTGGCTGCTGCAGCCCATATGAGCTATGCCGAGGCGCAGCACTTTATTGATGAGTATTATCGCCTTCGGCCGAAGCTCAAAGCCTATATGGCGCAGACTATCCAACAGGCGCATGATGCGGGCTTTGTCCAGACGCTGTTTGGTCGCCGCCGCTGGACGCCGGATGTTGCGTCGCGTAACTTTGCGGTGCGCAGCGCTGCCGAGCGAGCGGCTGCCAATATGCCGATCCAGGGTACCGAGGCCGACCTCATGAAGCTTGCCATGCTGGCGGTGGAAGACAAATTAGCCCAGGCTGGAGCGCAGCTGGCCGATGGTGATGGCCAGCCGCTCGGTTGGCAGGTGGTGCAGATCCACGATAGTATTATGGTCGAGTGCCCGCGCGCCCATGCCGAGCAGGTGAGCCATATCCTGCGCGAGACAATGGAGCATATTTACCCGCAGCTTGGCGTTAAGCTCAAGGTCGACGTCTCGATTGGTGATAATTGGGGACAGGTCTAAGAACACCGACCGAACAGAGGTCAGACTATAGACAAATCACTGCGGATGGTGTATAATCTATGCCATCAAAAGAAAAGCAGAATAGAGGTTGGCATGGCACAGCGCGAAGCAGTAGATACATCATTAGCGTATGTTGATAGCGCAGACCGCTACGCCCCTGAGCAATATCCCACTGGCTACTACGCCATGCGCAGTGCTATCATCGAAGCAGCCCAGGCGAGTGGCGAATTGCAGCCCCTGACTGAGGCGGAGATGGAGCGGCGCGCGCAGCAGGAGGCAAGGATTGAGCATCTCTTTCGAGAAGCAAG
>CALHWA010000060.1 GCA_938036845.1 uncultured Candidatus Saccharibacteria bacterium
AAGACGCGGCTATTGATGATAGCGTTATCGAAGCTGAAGGTTACCTCCAGCAACACCAGGATGGCAAACACCCACAAACCGCTCGTCCCCAAATGGCCAAAGACCGCCCCGCCCAGCAGCACCGTCAGCAGTGCCGAAAACCAAAAAATACGAAAAGGGTGATGAGAATGCCAGAGATGTTTCATAGTGGTTTAGTATAGCACAGAATAGGGCAGGGCTTCACCCCTCTATGGCCTTCTAAGCTAATCTTTGCGAAAGACCGCACCAAGATCCATTATTACTCTCTTTGCCGACCACTCGTCTTCTGCTTGTAGGCTCGTAGATGCCTCTTGTGTCTCTGTGAGGCTCCCAAGATAGGCAATGCGTGGCTCATATGCACGTACCGTCTCTGGGTCATCTACAATGCCATACGCGCTCAGCTCGGCAGCAGTGGCTGGCTGGGCTACTGCTTGCACCATCCCAACAACCTTCATCTCGCCAGATGGAGTACGCACAACGACCACACCGCCCGACATACCAGGTAAAACAGCATCATCTAGCTCGTCAACATCATTTGCATCCTTAGCCGACCGCTCAAGGCCCGAGATCACGGCCATCTTGCCATCAGTCCCACGCTGCCCAGCAGGGAGGAGCACATCAACTTGCGGCGTGGCAATCGGTTGCCCCCATTCCACTGGAGCATTAGCAGGGAAGCCCACTGCAAAGAATGGCTGGCCAGCGTGTACCGCTGCTGCTATTTCCTCATCTGTTGCAGAGTGAAGGGGCGAACTACCCGGCAGCTCATCATGCGGCCTCAATGCCGCTACATCAGGCATGCCAGAGCTCCATTGACCTTCGGGCGGTGCTTCGCCATTATGGCAGCCTTTTTGTATCTCATGGGTCTGGCCATCAGTTGTTTGGAAGGTAATATCTGCTTGGCGGATAGGATATTTATTAGATACCACGTGTGCGGCCGTCATTACCATAGGCGTACCATCTAGCATTGCTATGATGTAGCCACTGCCAGTGATATTCGCACCACCTGCCTCCGCCATATTATGAGCGTGAGCATTTATCTTGACGATGGAGTGCTGTACCGCCTGCAAAGCCTCGCGCTTTTGCTGCTCGAGCGCTTCATGATCGCCCAACGCCTCGGCAATGCTCACTGGCGGGCGCTGAGCGACTACCTCGGGCTGCGTGAGGTCAAGCGACGAAGGCTGGCCAACTGCTGTACATGGCGGCAGTGGTTTATTAGGCCGCTGCGCCTCCTGCCGAGCATGCCCAACATAGGCCAGTCCAGCCATTGGCATACAGCCAATTATAGCGCCTACCGCTGCACTAAGTGCCTTTTTGCCAAAATTCGCATTCTTCGCATTCTTCTCTTGCTGGAGCCGTCGTCGTCGCTCCATCCGCGTCTCTGGTTGAGAATGCGGGTCAAAATTATGTTCTCGAACTGCCATTTCTGTCATGGTTTGGCCATTATAGCGCTTTGCGGGGCTAAATACAAATTTATAATAGTAGTTGACAGAGGAGAAACAGAGGACGCATTACCCCTGCATGTAGTATAGATATTTGTCATACAATGCAAAATGTACTACTATAATGCCACGCCCATACTGGGAAGAGCTAGAAAACCAGGCTCATAGCATCCCCAAGTACTATGTTGATCCAAACACTACTCCAGACGACAAGCAGCCAGCACGTAGCAACACAGCTCAGCTCTAGTGCTCACTAGCGTATAACGGCGTTTTCTTGCATATCTCTCACTTGAATAAATAATCAGTTCACTGCGCAATAACAGAGAAAAACATGGTGAAAAGTATTGTTCAACCATAGATTTTGTGTGCGTTAAGCTATATAGTAATATCTGATGGAAGCGCGTGTCAATTGCACGAACTCTTGGCATGTGGCTCTTATTTATCTGCGTCTTACCTCCCACATACCGTACCAGAGGGTATAGCAACACGAAGGAAGAGCTACTTATTAAATCTTCTACAGTACAGTCTTTACACTAATAATTCTTTGCTCTATAGACAAACAAAAAACACCGGAACTCTGAGATCTCAGCCACTACCAGAGATAATAGCTATCTTTGTTTTGGTAGCGCGTGTCACAAACCGCCAGAGCAACTCATAGCGTCTTCGCACACCAAAGTAAATCAGCTTAAAATAACTAATGTGTGACTAGCTCATCACTAACTCACCCCAACAAAAAAGCGCTCATAGTAAGGGTGGGCATCACTATGAGCGCTTGGTTTGCCCTTCGTCCCACCCAATCAGGGTATACGTGATCTACTCACACATACGAGATCCGCTGGACAAAGGGGTTAGTAAGCACACAACCCTGTCTAACGGTGCTGCAGTGGAGGGTAGATAACTACAGCACAGATTGTGTGCAACCTAACACGTTACCTTCGTGAAAACACTGGGGTAACTATGTTAAAATAGGGGGTATAAGGTACTTGAACGAGCTTGCGCTCAATCAATCACTTATGATACTAGCACCCGCTTGACAAAATGTCAACACTTTTCAGCACAAATCATGCAGCAGATCAATCACACCACACCACAAGCCCACCAATACCTCAATCCACTCTGCCATATTGCCAAGCCACCGCAGCAGATTCACTACCTCGGTACACTGCCCGAAGAGCGCCGTCCGAGCGTGGCGATCGTTGGGTCGCGCCGGCCCACGCGCTATGGCCGGGAAGTGACGGAGCAATTTGCCCGCGAGCTAACCCGCCAAGGGGTAATTATCATCAGCGGGCTGGCCCTCGGGATCGACAGCATTGCGCATCAGGCCTGCGTGGCAGTGGGCGGCACGACGATTGCTGTACTGGGTAATGGCTTGCCGCGGATCTATCCGGCCAATCATACTGCGCTTGCGGGTGATATCGTTGCCAAGGGTGGGGCAGTGCTGTCGGAGCACTTGGCGGGAGATGGCTACCGCTTTGGCAGCTGGAGCTTCCTCGAGCGCAACCGCCTCGTCGCTGGCCTAGCCGACGTCGTCGTCATCACCGAGGCGGCCGAGCGCAGTGGCACACTCAACACTGCTGCCCACGCACTCGAGCAAGGCAAGGACGTCTTTGCGGTGCCAGGCAACATCACCAGCCCACTCTCGCAGGGCTGCAATAACCTCCTCAAGCAGGGCGCATTGCCCGCCACCAGCCCAGCCGATATCCTCTCCGTCATGACCATCACGCCACCCCAACGTCAGCAGAGCGAGAATGCCACTCTGCCACTGGGTAGCACACCGCTCGAGGCCGCCATCATCAAGCTGCTGCGCCAAGGCCTGCGCGATGGCGAAGAGATGCAGCGCCGCCTAGGCACACCCATCAGTGAATTTACCATTGCGCTAACGATGCTGGAGATTAACGGCGTTATCCGCTCGCTCGGCGCCAACCAGTGGACATTGGCTTAGTATTATGGTACAGTACCATATACTATGGCGACAGCAGAGCAGCCCCCAAGACGACGCAAACGCGAATATCACATGAGAGATATTCCTACTGTGCCAAATGCCATCTCGGCTACTGGGCTTGGGTTAGTAGCTGCCGGTGCTCAGAAATTTGACGCTGCAACAAAGGAGAACGACAAAGCTGGCCAGATCATTGGCGCACTCATGATACTTGGTGGTCGTATATGCGACCTAGCAGATGGCCCAACAGCACGACTCCTTGGCCAAGAGAGTGACGTTGGTGCAGGGGCTGATGCTGGATGCGACAAAGCGGCTATGGCTATTATTATTGCACTACTCGTCAAGCACAATATCATGCCCAAGCCAGTTTTGGCGACAATTGCCACTAAGAATGCCGTCAATGCTAGCGCGACCATCTATCATAGCCTCACAAATGACGAAGCCTTCCGTACGCCAAAATCAGGCAAGCTCAGTATGGCAGCAGATAATATAGCAATTGCTGCCTATTTTCTCAAGTCGCTCGCTCCTGAAGGGAGCAAGCTTGAGCGTTGTGCTGGTGTAGCAGCACTAGGGTCAGTTGCTGTAGGTGCTGTCCTTGGTATTGCCGCTGCGAAGGACTACCTCACTGGCCACTATGCCAAAGCCAAAGACTACAGCAAATCTACCAAGTCCACCTCAGCAGCAAACACCTCACCACGGCAACATCGCACCCGTATGCGTCGCACACGCCGCGTGCGTGGGTGATGCGATTGATGGTTCGTGCAGCATTCTTTATTGGTAGCCAGACTTCTTATATATTTTCCGCACTATCAGCAATACCCCAGCCTATAGACCAGGGAGGGGGAGAGGGTATCCGAACTAACCTCCATATATTTTCTTGTGAGGTGAGTTGCTGGGGGCTGATGGTGGAGTTGTGTAGCTCAGATTTGTCCAATTTGCATTCCATTCTACTTTGCGGTATCATAGGCGCTTGATTAGATAGGTTAATAGCAAGCATATAACTATAACAAGCGAGTAGATAATCAATGAGCAAACACACACAACTAGTCATCGTCGAGAGCCCAGCCAAGGCCAAGACAATTGAGCGCTACCTGGGCGAGGAATATCAGGTGCTCTCGAGCGTAGGGCACATTCGCGCCATCCCCAAAAAGACCAAGGATGGGCAGCCGCCGATCGATATTAAGAATGACTTCAAGACCGTCTACGAGATCGACCCAGACAAGAAAAAGGTGATTACCGAGCTCAAGAAGGCCGTGAAGGCGGTTGGAGCGGATAATGTGTGGCTCGCAACCGATGAAGACCGCGAAGGGGAGGCAATTGCCTGGCACCTGTGCGAAGTCCTTGGCCTAGACCCACAGCGTACCAAGCGCATTACCTTCCACGAGATCACTAAGCCCGCCATCGAGGCAGCCATCAAACAACCTCGCACCGTAGATATGCAGCTCGTGGAGGCACAGCAGGCACGGCAGATCCTCGACCGTATCGTGGGTTTCGAGCTGAGCCCTGTGGTGTGGCGCAAGGTGCCAGGTGGCAAATCAGCTGGCCGCGTGCAAAGCCCAGCGGTCCGCCTGCTTGTGGAGCGTGAGCGTGAGATTCGCGACTTTGCGAGTAGTGCACAGTTCCGCGTAACGGCGCATTTTGTCGTAGATGGCGAGGAGCTCAAGGCTGAGCTCAAGCAGCGCTTCGACAGCGAGCAAGCCGCCCACGACTTCTTGACGGGGCTGAGTGGTGCTCGTTTCACCGTCAGTAGCATTACCAAGACACCGAGCACGCGCAACCCCGCTGCACCATTTACCACCAGTACCCTCCAGCAGGAGGCCAATAGTAAGCTCGGCATGGGCAGCCGCGCTACCATGGCGAGTGCCCAGAAACTCTACCAAGAGGGGCTCATCACCTATATGCGTACTGATAGCGTCAATCTCAGCCGTCAGGCCATTGCCGCAAGCCGCACATACATTACTCAGCACTTTGGTGCCGACTATTCACACAGTCGCACCTTCACCACGAAGTCGGCTGGTGCCCAAGAGGCTCACGAAGCCATCCGCCCGACCGATATCGCCCGCGAATCCGTCGCTGGCAGTAGCTACGACCAAAAGCTCTACGACCTCATCCGCCGGCGCACCCTAGCCAGCCAAATGGCCGCTGCGAAGCTAGAGAACACCACCATTACCATCAGTATCGACAGCACACAGCTGAGGCTAGAGAAGACACTCGTCTTTGAGGCAAAGGGTCAGACAGTGCTGTTTGATGGCTTTTTGCGTGTCTATGGCGGTAAGGATTCGACCATCCTGCCATCAGTCAGCCAGCACACCACCCTTGAGCTTACACAGGCCGAGGCGCGGCAGGTCTTTGCCCGCCCACCAGCGCGCTATACCGAGGGGACGCTCGTCAAGAAGCTTGAGGAGCTTGGTATTGGTCGGCCCAGCACCTACGCCACCATCATGAACACCATCCAGACTCGTGGCTATGCCGAGCGAGGCGAGAGTGAAGGTGAACCACGCGATGTCATCGTCCTGGAGCGCAGCGGTGAGACACCGAGCGACAATACCCCTGTTGTCACTCGCCGCATCGTCCAAGAAAAAACTGGTGCTACCCGTGGCAAGCTACTGCCCACCCCAGCGGGCGAGCTAATCGCGGGCTTTTTGACGAACCATTTCGACCCCATTATTGACTATGGCTTCACCGCCCGCGTCGAGACCGATTTCGATGACATCGCCGCCAGTAAGCTCGCGCGCAATGCCATGCTGCGCCAATTTTACGAGCCCTTCCACGAGCTCATCGAAAAATCCGGCGACATCGACCGCAGCACCGTTGGCGCACACCGCGAGGTTGGTACCCACCCCAAGACTGGCAAGCCGATCTTCGCCCGCTTTGGGCGCTTTGGGCCGATGCTCCAGCTAGGTAGCAGCGAGGACAAGACGACCAAGCCACAGTTTGCGCCGCTCCCCAAGGGTGAGCGCATCGAGACCGTCACGCTCGAGCAAGCCCTCAAGGCCTTCGAGCTGCCGCGCACCGTTGGCACCACCGAGGATGGTCAGACCATCAAGGCAAACGTCGGGCGCTTTGGGCCGTATATTCAGGTAGGCAAGCTCTATGTGAGCCTCAAGGAGCACGACCCGCGCGAGATCACCGAGGCCGAGGCTCGCGTGCTCTACGCCGCCAAGCTCAAGGCCGAGGCAGAGAAGCACATCGCCGATTTTGGCACCATCAAGATCCTCAAGGGGCGCTGGGGGCCATATGTAACTGACGGCAAGACGAACGCACGTGTGCCCAAGGATACTGATCCAACAACTCTCGATGAGGCGCAAGCCCGCGAAATCTTGGCCGCCGCACCACCCAAACGTGGCCGGCGCAAGGCCACAACTCGCACCACCACCACGCGTAAGAAGCGCACCGCCTAGCCTGGCGACCTCTCATATACCAGCGGCTCCTCTGTATCGGCCGCTGGTTTTTCTATGCCAGCCCGCATTGCTGCGAGCCCGTCAACTGCCCCGTCATGCTCGCCACATCACTTGCAAATGAAAAGCCTCAAAAAATTGTTTACCATAAGCGTAAAGTGTGTGCTATAATAGTTCTATGATGAAACGATTGACTTATATCACCTATTATTCTATAATCAAATGTAAGAAGTGCGAGTGGGCATTCGCAAGCAACTGAGAAGGAAATGGAGAACCGAATCATGAACCAATCAACCAAACAACCAACCGAAATTTTTGCCGCGTCGATCGCTACCATCCTTGATGCAGTCGGCGAAGAACATGACCGCGAGCGCGAGATCATCGTGCGTCGCTTTGGCCTCAAAGAGCGCCGCGAAACGCTTGAGCAGATCGGCGAGCTGCTCGGTATTACGCGCGAGCGTGTCCGCCAGCTCGAGAAAGCCATCGTGGTGCGCCTCAAGCTTGCCGCCGAAGCAGGTGAGCTAGAGGGCCTACACGACGCCGAGCGTCTCATCATCCGCGACCTCTCCGAGAATGGCCGAGTTGGGCGCGTCTCAGACATCACACAGCGCCTGCTAGACGTCGAGACACCGACCGTGCAGCAGCGCGCCCACATTGCCTTCATCGGC
>CALHWA010000061.1 GCA_938036845.1 uncultured Candidatus Saccharibacteria bacterium
GAAATGCCTCAGCACCGCGCCAGAATGTCTCCCAGTCAGCTGTCATATAGGCCATATCAGCGTGATGGAGTAATTTCGCCTCGGGTGTATCACGTTGCTTGAGTGCGGGTACCATAATTGTGCCCCTAATAGCCCGATCGAGGAAAGCAATATCGTGATTAGTCAGATCAATCTTATTGCTTTTGATATCTTCCTTCATGAGTGCTATTGCATACTCTTCCTTCGTCGGATATGCCCGAGCCGCCTTATCGTCGAAACCAGCATCATGCCAGGCCGCCGCTAAGGCAAGGAGGTCTTCTTGCCATGGAGTGATCACACGCGGATAGCTATCATCAGGCAAAAGTTTCACAAGCTCGCCAACTGCCTCCATCACATCTTTCATGTGGCCAGGATGGTGGTAAGGCAGCTCGGGATAGCGCTCACTAGCGCGATCTACCGACCCTTCAAAGGCTTTTGTATAATGCTCCTTTGACTGGCTAATCGATTCAGGTGCACTATCAACCTGAGAGTTAGGGAATTTATCAAACATAGATGTCCTATTATATGGGTAAATTTATCAGTTGTCAACAGAGGTGCCTACACGCCTCAGCTGCACGTGTTATAACCGACGAACTTTTTTGCCAGTCGGCTTGCCAATTCCACGCAGGTGCGGTACTGTTGTAGCTGCAACAACGCCAGCTGCTATACAGCCTGCGAGGCGCGTCCGCCTTGGATTGCCACGTGCCGTTATAATAGCAAAAGCCGCCGTAGTAATATTAGCGGCTCGTTTGTAGCGCCCACCCTTGGTCACCTCACCAGTTTTTGCCAGGTGGTAGGCATTGGCTGCGCCAGTTGCTGCCTGCCCAAGGGCAACGGCAGCAATTCCCGCGCGCGCCTCAGGGTAGCGCTTGCCTAGCTCATACATTACACGCACCACAGCAGCTGTATCCACCACGCCGTCAGTCACACGGCGCAGTGGCGTATCATCAAGAATTTGCCCATCAGCAACATCAGCCACCATAAAAGCTGCAAGCGCAGGCCCAATCGGCTTACCATCACGGGCCTGCCGGGCAATATATTCTGCGCCACCATAGCGCAGGGCTGTTAGCCCCACACTCGCCATTTCTCTTAGGCGAGATATATGCTGCACATCAGGTTTCTCCGAATTTTTCTGCTCAGGATTTTTCACACTATGTGCTAGTATCTCATATTTTTTGCATTGTTGCTACTACATGCAATATTATTTTGCAGTATGAGCTACTGGCTCTGGCATACGCGCAAATTGCTCCATATGCTGCTGCAGTGCCGCGCAATACTGGCCAATAACAGATGGAGCAATACCTAGCAGCAAACCATCTGTCTGCATCTCTGCTAAACATATTGCAAAGAAGCGCTGCTGCCTCTGCAAAAACTCTACCCATGGGGTATCTGGCTGCTCCTCTACCCGATAATTCATACTCCCCCGCCAAAATGTTTGCCAATCCACAAAGAGAAACCCGATGTCGGCCAAATGAAGCAACTTAGCCTCAAGGGTGCTGCGCTGCAGTGGCGGTACGACAATCGTGCCAAGAATTGCCCGCTCCACAAAGGCATAGGCCTCGCTATCTAGCTCAAGCCCTTCTCTTTGGCTGTCTTGTGCAAACAATGCAACCGAGTATGCTTCTTTACACCAGTATTCTTTGGCTGCGGCATGGTCGTAGCCTGCATCATGCCAGGCTGCCGCTATAACGAGAAGCTTCTGCTGATAAGCGGAGAATGTATATTGAGGTATAAGGCGTATCAGTTCTTTTGTCATTTGCACCACATCATCCATATGTTGCGTATTATGGTACGGTAGCGATGGATAAGCCTGACGAGCACGCTGTACTGTAGCTGACAATAAAGGGGTGCTATTCATAATAGCTACTATCGTATTCCACTGTTGTCAGTATGTCAAGTTGCTGATATTACGCCAAATCCTCAGCAACTATTACACTTCTCACTATTTTTTTCGGTAGAGTGTGATTCCCTTGCATAATAACGAGGTTTGGTTCTAGCACTCGGAGATTGGTGTCTTAAGAAAGACGATTGATTTCCCAAAAGGAATTACAAAGGAAATATTAGCCCAAGAAAATAACGTTTTACTTGTTTAGCACAAGAAATACCTCTTCATCACTAAGAGTTTTGACAATTTACAATGCTAATCAACACGGCTTACTGCTTCAAAGCCATTGTCACTCGCTGCGCCGTAGGTAAACTCGTATCGACATGAGCAAGTGCTTTGGTGGCATCTGCCAACGTATAGCCTAGCGCAACCAACGCTTCGAGCGCTTCGTCGTTTGTATCAAGCTCTGCCTGCACAGGCGCGTCGTGAGTAACATAGTACGTCGGCACGCCCACCTTATCTCGCAGGTCTACCACCACACGCTCAGCAGTCTTTTTGCCCACCCCACTGGCTTTTTGGATAAAGGCCGCATCGGCATTGGCTAAGGCATTACGCACCTGCTCAGCCTCGCCAAGACTGAGGATAGCCAGTGCCGCCTTGGGACCTACGCCTTGCACTGTGATGAGCAACTCAAACAGTTTCTTGGCTGCCCGTGACGAAAAGCCAAACAGTTCCTGAGCTTGCTCTCGAATGTGGTGATATGTATAGAGCTTGACTGCCTCACCAAGCTGCATCGCATCATAATCATGCGCTGCGACCGCTATCTCATAGCCAACCCCCTGCACATCAATGATGACACTACCCGCAAACTTCTCATCAACTTGGCCAGCAATATGAGCAATCATCCGCGCCTCCTCAAAGCACTAAAAGTTAGTCCTGAAGAAGTTATTGTTATTGCCACCAGTATTGTTCTGATTATTCTGCCCAGAACTATCATCGTCGCTCGTACCACCAGTACCAGAACTATCACCACTCGTACCACCGGTGTTACCACTGTTGCCGGTATTATTGCGGCGGCGAGTATTACCGTTGATAGTCGAGCTATTATCGCTGTCGTCGCTTGTACTGCCAGAGCTCCCTCTACTACTTGACGACCGGCAGCTTGCGATGTTCTTTGAGTAACGACTGCTGTCAAAGTCTTTTTCGTCAATGGTAATGATGCGCTTTTGCTCAACGTCACAGACACGGATTTGTTGCTTGGTCGTGGAGCAGTCTGAGCTATTCTTCGAGTACTTCGTGCTGTCGAAGTCATCTTCGTAGATAGACTCCATCTTTTTATCACTGAGGTTACAGACTTCGATCTTGGTACGCACAACATTACACTGCTTAGTTGGCAACGCGCCAGTTAGGAAGTATTCTTTGTATGTCCCCTTGGCATTCTCGGTAGTAGCCAGGCCACCGTCGCTTGTACAGACCGAGCGCTGCACAACACCACTTGGCACAGGGAATTGGGTATTCGACTGGCCTGCTAAGAGTTTCGTCATTGTGTTGCGCCAGATTGGTCCTGCCATGTCTGAGCCACCATTTTTCATTGGTGTATTGTCATTATTACCAACCCAAACGCCAACGGCATACTCTGGGTTATAGCCAATTGTCCACGCATCTTTGTTATCATTCGTCGTCCCTGTCTTGACAGCCGCAGTATGGCCAGGCACTGTGAGGGTTGAACCAAATACGCTCGCTCGTGCCGAATTATCGGACAAAATATTTGAGATCAAGTAGGCACCACCTTCGCTAATTGCCCGCTTGCTTGTTGCGTTGGGCCAGCTAACTTTCTTGTTGTATTTGTCATTAACCTGCTCGATGAGCCCAAGCTCAAATTGCTGCCCTTGGTTGCCAAATGCTGCATAGGCATTAGTCATTTGCGTTAGTGACGCCTCACCGGAGCCAAGTGCGAGAGACAAACCATTCTTCTCACCTGTTGCTTGAGTAATCGACGAGATACCAAGATTGTTAGCCGTTTGAACCGACTTACTAATACCAAACTTCTTCATGATCTCCACGCTCGGGATATTGAGCGACCAACTAATTGCTCGACGCGTCGTCACGCTCCCGTGCCAACGTTTGTCAGCGTTGAGCGGCTGGTAGCCACCGCCAAAGTCCGTTGGCTTATCTTGGAAAATTGTCGCTGGTGTAATAACCCCCTCGGCTAGTGCCCCTGCATAGTAAATCGGCTTGAAGCTACTGCCTGGCTGGCGTGGCGTTGTGGCCATATTGACATTACCCCACTGTGGGTTGTTGTAGTCGGCAC
This sequence comes from uncultured Candidatus Saccharibacteria bacterium, assembly GCA_938036845.1. Lineage (GTDB taxonomy): Bacteria > Patescibacteriota > Saccharimonadia > Saccharimonadales > Saccharimonadaceae > Saccharimonas. The sequence continues at coordinate 4,155 of CALHWA010000061.1, forward strand.
TACCCACTAGTGCGCGCACCCGGCCTGTCTTAACGTCTATCACAACACCACTTGCATTCGTCCCACCACGGTTATTGAGGTATGGAATCTGCTTGGAGACGTTATCGATCAGCATCTGCTGCGTATCCATATTGAGCGTTGTCTTCACCTGGTAACCTGAGCGCATTAACTTACCATACGCATTTTTATCGTCCGCACTGTATAGTTTCTGTTTGAGTTGGTTTATAACCATCTGGGCAAAGTGTGGCGCAATCGACTTAACGGTATTTGCCGTCGATGCATACGAGAGCTGCTGCGCATACGCTGCGTCTTTTTGCTCATTAGTGATAGCACCCACGTCAACCATACGGCCGAGCACTGTTTTTTGGCGCTGCTTGGCCTTTTCTGGGCTACCACTGATTGGCGAGTAAGCGGTTGGGGCTGGCAGCACACCAACGAGCATAGCACTCTCAGCCAACGTAAGGTCCTTTGGTGCTTTACCAAAGTAAATCTTGGCCGCCTCTTCAATACCAAATGAGTCTTCGCCATAATACACAGAGTTGAGATACATCTCGAGGATTTGGTCCTTCGTATAATTCTGCTCGATCGCTAGTGCCACAAACAGCTCCTGGTACTTACGCATAAAGGTCTGCTCGCTTGTGAGGACGGTGTTCTTGGCGAGCTGCTGCGTAATGGTCGAGCCACCACCATGGCGCTGGAAGGCTGCCCGGAAGATACCAATTAGACTGAACCCAGGGTGTTTATAGAAGTCTTTGTCCTCACTAGCCAGGAGTGCATTTTTCATACTGTCAGAGATGTCAGCTAGCTTCACCATATTGCGGTGCTGGGCTCGCCCCACACTATAGAGCGGCTTGTTGTTGACATCATTGAGGACAATACCAGTGTTGTTGCGGTTCATCAGTCGCTCTTGGTCAGAGATATCACGTGCATAATATAGGTATGTCAAGATCGGCACAATCAGCAAAAACAGCAAAAACGGCGTCAGGATCACCATCGCCTTCTTCTTTTTGCTCATATTCCAAAACCACAAGAAATGCTTATGCTCGCGTCTCCGGCGCGGTGGCTTCGACTGGCGAACCTCTCCAAAGTTGGCATATCTGCCCATCCGGGCTGGTTGTTGTCTTCCTCGAGGTAGTTGCATAATTTAATTATACCATCGTTCTGGCGCAATGTACTGAAAACACTAATCTTAGCGCTTTTCTCTCCCTCGTCTCTGATATAGCACACACTCTTGTTACAGTTAGAGAGCCGCTCTTATAGCTTATTTCTCACCTGACACAGATACAGAAGTACTTCCCAACCAGTTAGCTCTGTCGCGTCATAAACGCCGCCATAATCGCTGCCGCGAGAGCATCTGCACAGTCGTCTGGCTTGGGTACCGTCTGAAGGCCTAGTTGGAGCCGTACCATCTCTTGCACTTGCTTTTTGTCTGCTTTGCCATAGCCAGTGATTGTCTGCTTGATCTGGAGTGGTGTATATTCCTCAATCCGCAGTCCTGCCCGCTGGCCAGTCAGCAGCGCTACGCCACGTGCTTCGGCTACGCTCATAGCGGTAGTTATATTACGAGTAAAAAAAAGCTTCTCGATCGCCATCATCGTGGGCTGTGTCTCTGCAATAATACTCGTAAGGCCATCGAATATCTCACTAAGGCGCTCTGGTATTGGAGTGTGTGCTGGCGTTGTAATAACACCCGCCGTGACGAGTCGCGTTGCGCCACCATGAGCGTCAATGACGCCAAAGCCAAGGATACCAGTACCTGGATCTATACCAATGATTCGCATGATGCTAGTATAGCTGAATCTGAGAGCTTCTGCTATATACCGCTATGGTATAGCTAATGAGACTCTAACCTTTGCGCATCATCCGGCGTAGCCACTGGCCAATCTCACTGCGCCATTCCCAGCCAGCATAGCCCACTGCCACGATGGCTACCCCACCAATCATCCACCAGACAATCTCTGTCTGTCCATTATTACTACCCGGCTCAACAGCGTAGCCTGCGGCTGGTGCTTTGCTATTCTTGCTCGTCGATTTGCGGCAGCGATTGGTCGATGGATTACGCTCCCAGCCTGGCTTGCAGGGCGTCAGCTGGCGACTATTTGCTACGCCAAGCTTTTTGCAGCGGCCAGTCGCGGGGTTGCGATAATACCCTGCCTTACATACAGTAGCCGATGCCTTGCCACCAGCGAGCGCTCGGCAGCGCCCTGTGGCAGGATTACGATACTGCCCCGCCTTGCACGCAACCAATTGCTGGCCAGTGGCAGATACTGCGCGGCAACGGCCCGTTGCGGGGTTACGCTCTTGGCCTGGTTTACAGATAGTTAACTTTTGAGCATGAGAAGTACTGCGCGCCACCTTCGCATTACCGGCTTTTTGGCTTGACTGTTTCTCACTGCTGTTGATCTTTCGACAACGATTTGTTGCTGGATTGCGTTCTTGGCCAGCGGGGCACGGTTTGCCCGATGGCTGATGAGGTGAGGCTGGTGTATCAGTGATGATATTATCGGCTTGGTCGGGGCTTGGCGTTGTCCATTGCCACGCGCCAGTTTGCGAATTGTATGCCCAAGACTTGCCCTGGTGCGCAGCCTGCCCTGCACCGCTATATGCATCAATGTGCGGCGAAAAGCTCACTAGGCCATGCTGGTCCTCAAACCACAGTGTACCACTGCGCAGCACCGCAAGCTCCGCACCATTTGCCTGAGCACGAATCGTCAGCACCTGGCCTGGCGCAATAGTCCCCGCAAGAGACGAGGTATTTCGCACAGTACTATTGCTGCCAGGTGTACCACTACGCAAACGATAGGCAGCAAGGTCGATTGGCTGGTCGCCGGCATTTTTGATCTTGACATATTTTTGACAATTATCTGGTGCTGCGTCGCAGGTGTGTGGATGAGGCAAGACCTCAAGAATTTGCAATGATGGCTCGCCTGGCGTTTCGTACGGCGCAGTTACCTCAGCTTCGCCAGCTCGTGCTCGAAAGTCCTTGGCAAATATCCCAGTCCGTGCCGCTGCCGTCCAGCGTGCACGCTCCCAGACGAGTGCACCTGCAAGCTCGTCTACGGCTGCGCTTGCTTTGTCAATAGTCGCACCAGATCTCTCCAGCGCCACATCATACCGCGTGATTTGCTCACCATCTGGCACACTTAGGCAACCCTGGAGCTGTGCGCCATCTGTCGGGGCTACTGCTGGATGGTAGTAACGCACCGATGACTGGGGCGGTGCATAACCCTGTAGATTGACACGGCACGTGTAGTCGGTGTGGTTTGTGCTAACACTGACAACAAGCGTGATATCACTAAGCGGTGCAAACTGACGCGTAGTATTATGCAGCTCAACTGCACTCACGGTGCGCCGGTCTGTCGTGTGGAGCGCCCCAATCATCAATGCATCGTGTTCAGTATGAGCAGCAAGGTGCACTACAGGCTGTGCTGCTGGAAGCTTGCTGCTAGCAGTATCATCACGCGCCACTACCCCTTCAAATAAAAAATCGCCGATGGTGGCGACTGGGGTGGCGAAATAAGCAGTGGAAGAATCAGCACCAAGCGCAGAAGCTCCGGCTATTCCTGGTATCATCATGGTTACGGCAAGCCCATATGCAATAATTCGCCGGGCATAATTCCGCATAGTTTGCATTTTGTTTTTCCTCCTCGCCACGATTATGCGCAAAGCAACCCTCTCGGTCAAGCACAAGCACATTATTTTGTTTATCGCGCAAACTAATACGGTGGTCGGATTTTGTTCTCTACCGCACAATAGTAGCGAGAAATAGGAATTAAGATTGTATAATGCGGATCTTTAGGCTTTCAAACAGATACAACAAAAAACAGGCTATCTCGCCTGCTAATTGGTCAATGGAGGGCCCAGTGAGGCTCGAACTCACGACACCCTGCTTAAAAGGCAGGTGCTCTAACCTGC
>CALHWA010000062.1 GCA_938036845.1 uncultured Candidatus Saccharibacteria bacterium
TTTTTTATTGTGCCACAATCCAGGGGGCTGCATACGTACAAATCACAAACACTGCTGCGAAGTATCGCCAAGGGCCGCGTACTAGCCAAGCTCTCTCACCAAAAAAACAACCACCTGCGAGTAGTGGTTGTTTTTGGATGTGGAGTTTTCGTATGTTTGTTTATTTTTGGCCTCTGCATAATTTTTTTATTCAGAAGCTACCCTTATGATATGGGAGAAAACCGCTTGTGTCAACGATTTTTGGCAATATTTTTGCGTAAAAAATACCACATCGAACAGACACCCTGGTTGGCCTCATATCGCCAAAAAACTGCGTAATAAACACAACACGAGTAATGGAAAATAACAGGGGTCACATACAGTGCATAGTCAAAAACGAACAAAAAATTATTGCACTATATACAACAAAAACGCCTGTGCACAACTCTCGAAAGTACAGGGGTGCGAGAGGTGGGCGCGCCGCCAATGTTCGTGTGGGGAAGAAAGGGAGTGGCGAGGCAATGTTTTGCGATAGTTCGCACGATGACGATAACGCCCATGCTTGTATATTGATGCGATGTATAGCGCTGTCGTGAGATGATGCAAGCGCTGCCAAAGTTTTGCAGCATAGAGCCCAAACTGATTGACTTACCATACCGCTTGTGCTAACGTAGAAGTAAGCTTTGACAAACACAAATACCCAAGAAAAATAAAACGGAAAAGCTTACCCTACATAACCCAACTCGCGTCGCCATTGGCGCACACCAGGCAGCGGCAGAGCGCGGCATAGCGCTGAGCTTTGGCACTGCCTGCGCTCCGCCAATACTAATAGAGTACCCCCCAAGTAGAAGTACTTTTGTCATCGTTGGCGTCGACGCGTGGTGGCCTCGTTCTATACGGCGCATGCCAGAGGCTCACCACTCATGCTCCACACTGTGGAGCACCTCTAGCCCGTAGTGGCTGCCGGGCGTCCTAATTATATATCTATAGAGGACGCTGCAAGCGCGTTGCTTTGTGCGGCTGCTCGGGCTTCTCACCAGGCGGATTGCTTGGTATAGTGATAGATATGTCTCGAAGAATCCTGCTTGCCAGCATGAGCGCGGCTGCAGCGGTGCTGCTGGCCATTGTGCTGCAGACCACCACGCCAGCGACGATTCACCCCCTGGGGATCGTCCTTGTCTTTGTGTTGTGCTATGTGGTAATGCTGGGATTGCTAACGTACCTGCTGGCGGGCATTGCGGCGGCGCTGCGGCGTTGGCTGCCCGAGGCGCAGCGGCGAGCGGTGACGCTCAGCTTTCGGCGTTGTTATTATTTTGGCTCGGTACTGGCGCTGGCCCCAGTGCTGCTGATTGGGGCGCGCTCGGTGGGGCGTGGTGGCTGGTACGAGCTGGCACTGGTTTTTGCTTTTGAGGCAATTGCATGTTTTTATGTAGCAAAACGGTGATAGGGCGCGTATACTAGGCAGAGGAGGATACTTCTATGCCACGAAAAAAATCAACCCCAGCAGCGCCTGCCGCGCTAGAGACACAAGCAACATCATCCCCAAAGAAGCGCAGGGCGCAGCGCACTAAACAAAAATCACAACAGCCACGATCTGTTGCGAAGAAGACAACGAAGGTGGATACGACCTCTGTTGCGCCAGCCAACGCACCAGCAAATAGCGAATCGCAAGCTGTCGTAGATAATACATCATCTAGCCACACAGACACACCGCTATCGTCAGCTACCCCTGTTGAACACGCCACAGCCCGCCGCCGGCCAGTGTTGGAGGCGTTTATTGCGACGGGAGCAGCAGGAATGCTGATGTATGCTGCGATGGTGAGCTTCTATGGTGCACTGATGGTGGGGCAGGTAGACCGCACGTCACCAGAGCGAGTAGCTGGTTGGCTCGTCCTTATGTGGAGCGTGAGCTTGGTGGTGCAAGGGATTAGCACCCTGATGCAGCTCCACCGGACAGATCATTATATACAGCGGTTTCTTGCCTTGCTCCTAGTGGCAGGCAACCCAGCCGCACTCATCATGAGCGAATGGCTATACAATTTGTTCTTTGTGAGCCCCGGGCAAAAGGCGGTTATATGGATAAACAGTACAGTGATGCTGGTGAGTACTGTCGTTGCTGCATGTGGCTCCATCTATCTCTGGTACTTATTACTCTGTACGAAGCGAACCACCGCGCCACGTACTGCACCTGATGTGCCCGCCACAACATATGCTCGTTTGATGCGACGTCGGCGGGTTGGTCTCTGGCTGATTGTGACGGCATTTGTGCTTCCGGCTCTTGCGCAGTTTTCGGGGACGTTGATGCTGATGAGTAGCACAAGCCGAGGTACTACGATCTTTACGTCAATACTATCGTTTTTGGGCATGATTCACCTTATCTTTATGATCGCTGGCATGATCTTGATTGTGCCATGTATCGTCATGCTCATCATTGGTATGGTGCTTGTGGCAAACAGCCAGCGCGAATAACTTAAGCACCAAAACTACTGTCTAACAGAGGAGAACCACCCCATGCCAACGCAATCCATCGCCACAACTACCGCAAAACAGCATAGCCACACAGGCACATCTGATGTGTCTGCACCGCCGCGCCGCCCATTGCTTGAGGCGTGGGTGATTGCTGGTGGGGTGGGGATGATTGCCAGTGCGGCCATCGTATGTCTGCAGGGCGGGGTGCTAGCGAGCCTGACAGGGGTGGAGCAGGTGCTTGGCTGGCTACTTGCCGCTTGGAGTGCGAGTATACTAGCGCAGAGCGTCATCACGCTGCGGCAGTCGCACCGCACCGATCGATACTGGCAGAGGATTGGAGCGCTTGGCTTGCTGCTGGTGAATGGAGCGCTGTTTATTGTGGGTTGGTTCAGTGGTGGCGTACTGCACACCCCTGTAGGATCAGTAGCTAATAATACAGCAGTTCTCATGAGCAACATACCGAGCTTCGTTGGTTCGCTCTACCTCTGGTATGTATTGCTGGGTATGCAGCCAGTGATACCAGCAAAACGTAATGATGTAGATGATACGACGCTCAATCAAATGATGAAGCGCAAGACTGGCCTCTGGCTGATGCTTGCAGCAGCTGTACCGATGATGGCGCTGTATGGTATGCTTGTGTCGATGCTTTTTGGTGTGGCTGACTTTCTTAGTGCACATTGGCATGTTTTGAAAACTCTTCTCAATGAACCAACGCTACTGGCGATGGGGATGGTGGCGTCGATCGTGATATATGCCGGCATCGCGTGGTTTGTCGTATCACCAGTGATGGCTGTCGCTGGCTTCATCCTTGTTGCGACAAGTAAGTATGAGTAGTCTGAATCTTAGGGCTTCTGCTTTATCTCACGCTCCATCGGATGAAGTGATGGGGGTGGAGCTGATACAAAGAAGGTGAGTTCTAGTGATTTAAATCACTCTCTCCACCCCTGTTATTTTCGCTGCCTCGGCGATTATGATACAATAAGGTGCGTGTAATGTAACCCGAATGACCTAATAGTGAGGGAAATGAATGAACAAACAAGTAGATAATGGATCGTATGACGGTTCGCAAATT
>CALHWA010000063.1 GCA_938036845.1 uncultured Candidatus Saccharibacteria bacterium
GCTCCATGTGGCGCCTATCTCGTGGAGCGATGGCGTCTTCGTCTGGATCGTGGCGTTCTTCGTCCCACTTGCGATTATCGAAGGGCACAAGTGGCTTGGTCGCACCTACTTTGGTAAAGGGTATACTGTGGTGCGTTCGCGTCGACGGCGGTAAGGCGCCATTTTGCACCCTTGCTATTGCTTTATGGCAAGTGGTGTGGTTTCATACACATATGACAACACACTATGAAACTACCCCCCCCTCGATTGCTGACACCCATGATCAGCAGCCAATACCTACACCAATGACGCGCCTGGAGGCGATCGAGTATATAGTAAGTAGAACAGATTTCGATTATCCTGAAACACCATTCCGACGGAGAGATCCGTATACAGTAACGGCTTTTGAGATTAGCCAGATGACAGATGACGAGCTGAGGGATTATACGAAAGCCTTGCAAACCGTCGAGATTTTTGAGGCAACAGTGCCGCGTGAATGCCGCGCTGACGAACAGAACTAAGCTGTATCAGCTTGAAAGCAAACTGCCTTTCTACATGGTGAGTTTTTCTTGCTAATTTTTGATAAATTACAGGTGGCCTTCACTGGTGTGTAATAGGTGCCGTGAGAATACCACGCAAGAGAGCTTATAGTTTTCTTATGCCCTCAGATGGTTGTAACGGTAATAAAAAATAGCCTGCCTCTGCAGACGAAAAATGCTATATGGCTGAGCGTGAAGGTCTGGAACCTTAAAGCGGCTGCAGCTTAGGTGAAGTCGCTTGCCACCAAGCATCTTGTAGCAAGCGGGTCATCCCACAACACATCAGATCAAAATGGGATAAATGGGACATTTACGGTATTATTTTAGTATGCCCAAAAAAGAAGTCACTGTACAAAAAATGCTAGCCAGACTCAGAAATGACCCTAAGTTTATTGACATATGGGCACGAGCCTATCATCATCCCGAACACCGGGGCGCTTGCATACAAGAGGCTCGCCGACTGTTCAAATTATCTCCCTACTGGGAGGAAGTGATATTGCCGATTCAGTTTAACTGCAGCCCAGATGGTGTCGTCATTGTAGAAATGAATCAACCGGTTCATGAGTCGTACGATAAAATAACCCAGCGAATGATGTACACCATTCCAATCTACCCAGAGAGTACGCTGGAGGATGTCAGAAAAGCCTACGGTGACATTATCAAAAAATACCGACAACTAGGCTACAAGGTTGATGTCCGGGCCTCAACTCAAGATGAGATACAATATAGGGCACTCGCACTTCATGAGGCCGGCAAGGAGAACCAAGATATCGCTGAGGCGATTAGTGACGAATTCGATACTATAATACTCAAGGAAGAAGTTCCGAAACTTATTCGGAGGTGTTATGGGAAACAATAGCAAACTGCAGATTACTCAGGTAGCCGTAAATGAGCTACGATTTAGCGAATATAATCCACGGCGATGGGCTAAGGAGCAACTGCAAAAACTAAAGGAAAGTATAGCCAAGTTTGGTCTCGTGGATCCACTCATAGTCAACCCCCCATCCGTCACGCAAAAATATTGTCGTTGGCGGAAACATGAGACTCAAAGTTCTGCAGGAAATGGGTTATGCGCATGTGGAGGCAGTTTTTGTTAACCTCACAAGAAGATAAGGAGAAAGATCTTAATATCCGCCTCAATCACACAGGTGGCGACTGGGATCTCGATCTATTGAAGGAATTCGATGAAGAGCTGCTCGTCGATATTGGGTTCACCGATAAAGAGCTGGACATTATATTCGACGACTATGGCGACTCGGAGGAGACAGATACCTTTAACTTGCAGCAGGAATTGCGCAAGGTTG
>CALHWA010000064.1 GCA_938036845.1 uncultured Candidatus Saccharibacteria bacterium
TCCGGGTTCGATTCCCGGTGAGGTCACCAGTATAGTATGCTATGATACCTTGCCCCGGCGAGGTATTTTTATTTGCGTATTGTTTTGAGATATATATTTGGCGTGATGGGCCTACGATGTGAGGGAAAGCTACCCCAATACGCTTGTTCGCTATTGCGTTTTACGCAAAATATAAGTAATAATAATCACATGGCACTAGAGAAAAGCAAAAAAATCATGCCGCACCCTGCTGAGTATGTAGCGCGGCAGGATAGGCTGAAACGGTCGCTGGAAGGTATTTTTGGAATCGTTCAAAGTCCACAAGGATATGACGTTTTGGGCGAGCATGCGGTACGCTTGGCAAAAGCTGTTGACTGTGCACATGTGCCTAGTATTGATACCAATGGAGTGATTGACGAAGTGCCAGATTGGCATAGGCAGCGGATAATCCCTATTGTATCGCTGTACCCTAGTGAGGTTGCGTATACAACGATGGACGGCATAGCACAAGAGCAATATAATGCAGTTCTCCGTGAACTAGATCTAGACAATGCGGTCAAATGGGATCTTGCTGTAATGTATTTTCGAAATACAAAAAAAGAAAATCATCATAGGAGAGAGCTAAGCATACCTGCGCAAAGGAGTGGAAAAACAACTTCGTCAGTTGTAAATATGACCCGTAAAGGCCAAGAAAATATTGCTGCTGGAGTGATAGGTCAACCCAGTATTGTTGTTAATGAGAGAATTATTCAACTGGTTGAAATGATTGATACGCTAAGTCATGAAATGATACATGGGGCAGATTATCTTGACTATCCAGTATGGATGATGGATAGAGACGGCATGGCTGAACAGCATCGCTTGTCGTACGAATTGTGTGCACATGCAATAGGTTGGCGGGTAGGAAGGATTGCGCTAGATCAAGGCTATAGAATGATAGGTGGAAGAAGTATGCTTGCTTCGTCTGAAGCTGTCGAGAGTATCCGCCAAAGGGTTAATGGTGACTTTCTCTCCCCAAATGCCTTTGATCCAAATGATAAGATCATCAAGGCGCTTGATGATGCTGGATTAAGAGGTATATACAGCAGAGATAGCCACTAGCTCTTCTTCATCCCCGCAATAATCTCCAGCAATCGCCGTGGGGTGATCTCGGCCTTGATGAGATAACTGTCCACACTGGTCTGGAGAGCAAGGCGAGTGGATTCGTCTTGGTCGAAGTTGGTCATGATGACGATCTTCGTGCCGGCGATGTGTTGCGGCTCGGCGCGCAGCGCTTCGAGGATCTCACTGCCGCGTTTTTCGGGGAGCATGATGTCGAGCAGGATGAGGTCGTAGTGATTGTTGCGTGCCGCCACGAGGCCGTCTGCCCCGTCGATCAGCCAGTCTACCGTATAGCCTGCTTTGCGGAGGCTACGCACGTACATTTCGCCGATGAAGCGATCGTCTTCGATGACGAGAATCGTTTGAATTGCCATAATTTCTCTCCTCCTACCTCTGTTATCCCTTATACATCGTGTGGTTTTTTATCCAGCCGCTGCCGCTGGTGATGAGCTGACTATTGCTGCCGTCGGTGATTTTGTCTGCTACGCTGGCGTAGGTGGGGATGGTGATGGTGAAGGTTGAGCCCTCCCCTTCGCGGCTTACCACGCCAATCTGCCCACCGTGTGACTCGACGATTGCCTTGCTAATATACAGTCCAATACCCGTGCCAGCTACAGTTTCGCGGCTGCGGTGCGAGCGGTAGAACTTGTGAAAGAGATTGCCCATCACATTGGCGGGGATGCCGATGCCGTGATCTTGCACCTTGATGGTGACAAATGCACCGTCTTGCTCTGCCAAGACGGCTACGAGCCCGCCTTCGTTGCTATATTTGAGCGCGTTATCAATGATATTGCTCAGCACCTCAGATAGGCTAGAGCGATCGGCCGCAATGGTGGGCAGCGTGGCGGGGATATCCACCGTGAGTGTGCGGCCTTGGGTGGTGGCGCGCAGCTGCATGTCGTCACGGATGATATTGTAGATGCTAGCCACTGACTCTTCTGCTAGGTGGACGCGGAGGTGGCGGCGGTCGAACTTGCTGGCATTGAGAATATTGTTGACGTAGCCGCTGAGGCGATTGGCTGAGACGACGAGCCGCCCCAGCAGCTCGTGTTGGTCGCCAGTCAGCGCTGGGCCAACCTCCTCAGTGAGGACATCCAGATAGCCACGAATAACGGTGATGGGCCCGCGCAGCTCGTGAGCAGCAAAGGCGATGAAATCGAGGTCATCATCCTCGGGCTGGTAGAGGGTGGTGCGATCGTGTAGTACCAGTATAACCTCAGCACTGCTTCCCTTCTCATAATTGGCTGTAATGTCGAAGATACGCCGCCCAGGCTCACCCACCAGCTTGTTTGCAATGCGCAGCCATGTTTTCTCGGCGTGGACAGCGCTGCGGTGGCAGTGTGCGAGCCACTCCGTCAGACCATCGCCTGGCTCGAATAACAGCTCGAGCTCGGTCGCACCATCATGGCTCTGGCGCAGTGGGGTGTGGCGGTTGTGGTAGCGTACCTGCCCCTGGCCAGTGAGGATGGCAATGCCAGCACTGGTTTGATCGAGCGCGGCCTCGATCTGGGCAGCTTGTGCTTGAGCCTGGCTCGGTGGGTTTTGGCCAGCTAGTGCGGCCGTCTGGTAGATATATTGCAACAGTGGTTTGAAGCCATCGCGCTCGAAGTGGGCTGCATTGGGGTTGGGCGGTGTGATGGTACTGGGCTCACCCGCTACGTGACTGAGGGCATGTGTGAGGTCTTTGAGCGGGGTGAGCAGCTGTATGAGCAGGAAAATATTGAGTGGGATACTCGCCAGCACTACCACCATAATGACCAGCCAAAACTGCAGCTGGCTAGGGCTTAGGCCAATCATCCACAGCGTGCTTGCCACAAGCCCGGCAATGGTACACTGCATCAGGATACTCGCGCCAATGGCACGGCGGCTATAGTGCGGCCAATACTGCTTAATAAGGGTGGGTGGACGATGAGATGGCAACGGCCGGGCTGGGCCTATTGCTGCCACGACACGCTCCCTGTGCCACCAGGTACTGCCGCAATCCATGTCTGGCCGCGGGTGAGAGCGATTGCCTTGCCATTGGCGTCAAGCAGCTCGAGGGGGCTGGTACGGTCGGCCTTGCGCCATATTCCCTCCACCACGCTGCCGTTTTGGAAGATAGTTGCTTTGCCTTGGCCAGTGGTGATGATATTTTCGCGAATGCCATCCTCTTGCACGGTGGTCTGCTGGACGGTTAGCGCCACCACAACGCTGGGCGCAATCTGCCCTTCCTCACGGTCCAAGCTAGCCTCGCCGCCGATACTACGCTGGTAGGTGTTGGTGTTGGCATCGTATTGGTAGCGCGTGTTGTAGCGGGCGGATTTGCCAAAGTTAATGACGGCCACAGTGGCGGTAGCAGGGTTCGCTGGCTTGCCATCGGTCCGAGCAAGGGCGGTCTTGACAGTAGATTGCTTGTAGCCTTTGCTACTATTTAGGTCATCCAGCCGCTCAGCACTAGTATAGACATTGTGCGGGGCACGGCGGTCAGTGGCACGCCAATAGCTGCGCTCATGAAAGAACTGATCGATATCGCGGTAAGTACCATTGCGGATCTCTTGCAAGGCATGTGAGCTACCCCCCACGTGAGCTACGCTGGGCTGGTATGGCGCGAGCCAGTCGATGTAATACGGCCGCAGGCTGCGCACTGGGCCAATCATCGTTGGTTTGTTTTGCTGGTACAGCGCGAGAAAGCGAGTGATACCTGCCTCGGCAATTGCCTCATACACCACCTCAGCCTGCTTGACGCCCGACTGAGGGCGAGCACTGGGGCTATTCTCGAGCATCACTGCAGTAACGGGCTTGGTGGTGGCCGCTTGGTCGGCGACCTTGAGGCCAGTCAGAGGCGAATAATACACCTCTGGGGCTTTCTGCGTTGCCACAACGGGGGCAGGTTTGGCCTGGCGCGGCTTATTGAGCAGAGAAAATGACGCCATTGCCCCAGCAAACACCACCAATGCCCCACCAATCACCATCACAGGCATGCGGTGTTGCCCCACAAAATGCCGCAGCCCCATAAAGTGCCGTCCATGCCGCCGCAAACGCCGACGCTGCGCCCGACCGCCAAAAGCTGCCGGTGGTGTATTCTGTGGTGAACTCATCTTATGGCCATTATACCATGAGCGGATAGCGATGAATGAGGAATTTTGCGGCAAAAGGCTACCTTGGGCTTGACCACTGTACGGTGTGAGTATTTTTACTCTTGCGCTTCTCTGCTTGTGCTCTATGGGTAAATCGGTCTTGGTTATTTACTTCGTGCGCTGGGTCTTTTTGTGGCAGTGGATGATGAGGAATTGCGTAAGAGCTGCATGGCGAAGATGGATACATCGATACCTCGAGCGCATGCGATCAATTACCCAACAAACCCCTTGGCAAATCCGCAAAAATAACCTACAATGAATAACCATTAACGGATAATTTGGGTGAGGAAAATGACACGACGACACGAGAGCGACAGTACAGATAATGGTAGAGACAGCAGCACTATACCACCATCACGACAGACTAATGAAGGTCAATCGCCTCAATCGCCACAGCAAGCGACCAGCGAAGATTGGCGTGTGGGGCAAGTGCGAGAAGGGGTGCGCCAGCCATCGTCTGATGTCATGAGGGCCATGACGCTTGCTGCCCTCGGAGGCAGCATAGGGATTGGCTCGGGCCCACAAGGCATTGATATACTCGCCTCCCCCATTGCGCGCGACATAATTAACGGCGGCGCAGACTCCGTGAGCGGTATGGAGCCGGCACCATCGGTCTGGCTGGGCGACATACCTCCAGTAAAATAGCTGCACGGTGCTCTCCCTGTGGCGTAAATACCACTTGGTGAGAATAGCAAATCACCCACCATAGCCGAGCTACTACCACACCAGCAAATAGCATGATATTTTGAGACAACAGCGAGTTATCTACCCCTGTAGCGTTGTAAATAACGCAGCAATAAG
>CALHWA010000065.1 GCA_938036845.1 uncultured Candidatus Saccharibacteria bacterium
CTGCCAGTATCGCATAGAGATATATGCTATGGCCTACTGCCTATATGGGGGAGGGGGTATGTTTTTGCACAAGGAGTAGACAAATAGTACGCGTTCTTACATCAAAACCATTTTTGCCTATGCGAGCCTCTTCCCTACCATCTCATTTGGTAAATAATAAGTGGGCCACATAAGCTAACTTTCCTCCAACTCTTAGCGATCGATAACGAATATGTCGGCCATTCAGCGGGAGATGAGTAAAATCGAGCCTAGAGCTCTTCCTGCTGATACCGCTGCACAAACCGGCGCAGGATCTTGACTGGTTCGGTGACGGTTTGCTGGCGGGCATTGGCGATGAGAGTATCGGCTTCGTCCGGAGCACAGTAGCCAGCGTGGCGGTAGATATCGATGCGCAGAGCAAGGCTCTCCGGGTCGAGCTCGGGATGGAACTGCGTGGCATACACATTGCGCCCCACGCGCAGCATCTGCACGCAGGTACGCGAGCGTGCTAAGACGGTGCAGGCAGCTGGTGGCTCGAGCACCCCTTCTTTGTGCCCAACGAAGCCGTCGAAGGTGGTGGGTAGGTCAGCCAGAAGTGAGTCATCCCCAGCCGCTGGCGTGAGGGTGATCGGCACGGCACCAATAGCCTCACCATACGCAAAGCTAGGCGTACCACCCAGTGCCGACACCAGCGCGCCAACCCCCAGGCAGGCGCCAAGAAATGGGATGTCGCGAGAAATAATCTCGCGCAGTAGCGGCATTATTACAGCTTCGAACTCGCGCTGCTCGGCAGGCTTCTCGGCCGGAGCATAGGCAAAGTTGACTGGGCCGCCACCCATCAGCACACCACTATAGGCGCTGAGCGACTGCGCGGGGCGCTGCCCTGCCTCAATGCGCACTCGCTCAAGGTCACTCGGCGCAAGGCCACCAAAGTGCAAAAATGCCTGATATTCGTTATCCGACGCCTCATCCTCAGGGCGCGACTGCAGTAGTACAAATGGTTTCGTCATACTCCTTAGTGTAGCATGGCCTGGCAGTAGCTAATACCCCCTGCAGACATGTGCTATGGGGTATGGGGTATCTATTGTGAGGTCATCGCAAGAAGATACCACTCACTTGCGGAATATCCTAGTAGCCAACGCCTCGCAAACGTGCACTCTCGCACCAAAAGAGCTGCTCTTATATACAGAGCAGCTCTGGTGGCCATAAAAGACGCAGGATTTATTGATCCATCTTGCCTTCTACGTAGCCCTCGGCTTTGTAAGCTTCTTTCTTGGCGTCGTTTGCCTTGTCTTTTACAGTATCGACGGCGTCTTCTGCAGCGTCTTTGACGTTCTCAGCCACGTCCTTAGCTTTTTCTTCTAGATCCTTAGCTTTGGCTTTGATGTCGTCAGTAAGTCCCATGTGAGGTCCTCCATGGTTAGTGTTGGTACAGTTGTATTATAGCAATGTTGGGCGATAATAGCTAGATACTATAGCCTCAGACCCTTGTTCTAATAAGCATCCTTCGTTGCTAATATTCCATTGATGAAGCGCAAATATTCGCTATTGTGGTAATTTTTGCGTTCTTGCCCGGGCTTTACCTGACCGGTAGCACCCCCTGTAACACTCCAGCGAGGTACGTAATAATAGACATACCACACAAGAAGTGTCTTTTCTCCTAAATCTCTCCCCTATTGATACACCGAGCCCAGCCTATTTACTCGCCGCATCGCTTGGGTCGCTCAGATATTCCTCCGCATCATGGATGAGGAAGAGGCTTACGTCGTCGCGGGTTTTACCAGCCTTGTGGAAGGGCGTGCTAATGACGTGGATGAGGATGATCATATACACCAAGACGAAACTAATCAGCCCCACCACCGTCAGACTGGCGACAAATGGGTCGATATTGGTAATGAGCAGGAGGCCAAGCAACGCCACCACGATAGAGCGCGCCAAGATGGATGCTGAGGGAATAAAGCGAATCCGCTGAATGTAGTCCACCCGGTGGCGGTGGCGGAGCAGCACCGTCTGCTGCTGCTTGAGCTTGACGATGAAGTTGGGTGGCACATTGCCCTGCTCCATCGTAGCAAAATACGGCGTTAAGCCCCGGATGTCCTGCCGAGCATCGTAGGCCGAGTGGCGCACATCGTCCGAAAACCCTTGAGCCACAGCGTGCAGCTGGCGCCGGAAGCCATCGAGATCAAACACCGGATAGCTCTGATGAATCGCCGCGGCGTCATCATACATATCCTCTAGTAGCGCTGCAAACTCCGCCGGGATCCGCTCCGACTCTTTGTAGTCTGCGATCGTAGCCGAGAGTAAAAAACCAATCACAAAGGTCACGCTAGATATGACGCTATTATGCAATGAGCTCTGCTCAATCGGCTCCCACCCCAGGCGGTGCAGGACAAACTTCACGCTCACCACCACCGTCGCCACCGCCAACGCTTGCCAAAAAATCCGCAGGAGCTTACCCTGCTGCTTAATGTGTTTTATCTGTTTGATAGGTCGATTCATAATTTCTTTATTATACCGTATCTGGCGAGGAGAGCAATTGTCTTGCCTAGCGATATGACGAAACCTGATGCGGCAGTCATTATTCATTATGTGAGATAAAACCAAGCACGCTCCATACTGACTTATGCTATACCCATACCCCTACTGCCCCTATAGGTCGCCCCTATGACGCGGCGCAAGCTCCTCCACCGAGGCAACATCGCGCAGCCACGGGAAGTGCCGCAGTAGCACCGCTGATTGCACAAGCTCCTGCCAGGAGATCGCTCGAGTGGTTATCCGCTCGCCCGCATCGCAGTGTGGTGGCATGTGGCGCACGGGTTGCTGGGCTAGCACAAGGTGGATGAACCACTCTATCTTTGGCTCGGGCTGCACCATCTCCAGCAGCTGCCAGTCGGCAAACTCCCAGCCTGTCTCCTCGCGCAGTTCGCGCTGGGCTGCTGCAATGATGGTCGCATCCTCGGGGTCGACCCGCCCCGCCGGTAGGTAGCCACGCCGCACGATGCCGCCTGGCTGCTCTTCATCGTTTACGAGCACCGTGCCTGTATCATCGACCGCAATGACAAACACTGTATCGGGCCGGCGTACCATTTCGAAGGTTGCTACTGAGCCATCATAGAGCCGCTGCGGCCACTGGTAGACGCGAAATATCTCGCCTGCAAAGACACACTGTGCCTCGGGCGGAATCATCCGAGCATGGGGTGGAATGGTACGTTGTGTCATGATGATATTGTAGCATTGTTCACGTCTCCACACATTTTTCACTACACATCATCTTCCAAAAAATTCGCCCTCGCCCTGCACATCTGCTACAATAATCCTTATGCATAATGATATCGAAACAATCCTCTTTACCAACGATGACATTGCGCGTGCTGTGGCGCGCCTGGGCCAGCAGCTGAGCCAGGAATATACCGACAAAAACCCGCTAGTGGTGGGTATTCTGCGCGGGGCAGTGCCCTTTATGATCGACCTGGTGCGAGCGATGGATTGCATGCTGGAAATCGACTTTATGGACGTTTCGAGCTATGGCGATGAGCTGACCTCCACCGGCAATGTGCGCATCCTCAAAGACCTCGATACGGACGTGGCTGGCCGGCATGTGCTGCTGGTAGAAGACATTGTGGATACGGGCCACACTGCCCAGGCGCTGTTTGAACTCTTTGCGGAGCGCCACACCGCCAGCACTAAGCTCTGCACCCTGCTAGATAAGCCCGAGCGCCGCACGGTGGATGTGCAGGCAGACTACATCGGCATCCCTACCCCCAATGAATTCGTGGTGGGTTACGGCTTAGACTACCGCCAGCACTACCGCAACCTGCCGTATATTGGTGTGTTGAAGCCTGGGGCGTATCAGTAAGAGTGCTCCTCGTTATATTGGGCGGCCACTACGGTCGATATCTAATTGGTAATATATTGCAAAAATACAAAAAAGGCGTGTTCCCAAAACACGCCACAGATGCACACCGCCAGGTAGTGCTCCATAGAGGAAACCTCTCACACTACTTCACTCATTGGTAAGATAAGCTGACGATATGACTGACTCCTTCGTTTAGTATAGGCTATATGCCGCTTTCACACAAGGTGCCCACTATCGCCATAACCGTACCAGCGGCGCGCACCAACGTTATAGGCAGTAACAAATTCGCCATTGATAATACGAAGCTTAGCAATGCTCAGCTTATGCAGTGCCTCTTTTTGCGGCGGGAGTCGATGTTGAATAGGCTTTGTATATGTCTGATGAATCAACCGTGCAATGTAATCAATCATCCGCAGGCCGTAGTGCGTCTGCGGATCAACTGGCACAATCTCTATCTTGTGGCGATAGCGAGCCATTGGAAACTGATACTCATCGCTCAGCCGATCTTGCAGATATTTTTCTATCTTGCGAGCAGCTACTGCCTTCATTGTCTTGTTGCTTACGATAATGCGCACATCGTCATTATATTGCAAAACCCACTGTCTAATGAGTCGCAGCAAAACCCGCTGCCGCAGCTTGTGACGCACACGTCGATTTCGTTGAAAGATCGGTGTTCGTACTGTCTTATCAATAACGGTGTATGCAATCCGGTGGTCGGCCTGCGCCGATAAACACGTAACGATCTGCCGCTGAGCGCGCTGCTTTTCGTGAAATGGGACACGGTTTTTATACCACGGCTTATGCGATGGTTGTTGGCGTCGATGCATTGCAGATGCATTCACCCGCCGGATCAGATTCTTCATTCGTTTGAGTGCTTCCTCATCATCAATCATCAGCGCTGCCATGACAAAGTACGGCTCGTGGGAGCTAAAGCCTAGTGTACCAGATTCGTCAATGCAGATTGTTTTCATCTTGTATAATCCCTGTTTGGTATTGTTCTTATAATAATACAAAGCAACCACACGTGCAAATCCACTCCTGGCATCCTGTACTGACATCAGTCAAGAGTACCCTGCACCCTGCACCCAACAACCCCACACTATCAATAGCGTGGGGTCTGCTTACGTATACTGCGGGGCGTGGCTTAGTTGTTGAACGTCGCAACAATATTCATATGGCCGATTGAAGTACCATCAGGGTTATTTACCCAGTTGCTGACAAATATTGAGCCATAGCTTGCCGAGAGATAGTGCGGCTTATTTGGCTTATTGCCTGATGTCCAATCTACGTCGCCAATATCATTCATAGTGCGATCAGCCACAGTCATCCGAAGATAGCCACTATCTTGCGGTTTGGTCGTGACACGGCGTGAGGCCTGGAACCACTCTGGTGCTGGCTGCGCCTTGGCACGCTTGTCCCACCAGTGTTGGCCAGGCTGGTTGATCTTAGTGCCGCGGCGTGGCAACGTCCAGTACCAGCTGGATGCCCACACAGCCTTATTGTTCTTATCGTACACGACGATATTGCGGTCATCCTGGAATGCCAAGCGTGCACCCTTGCCGTCAGTATTGGATGACCACTGGGCAGCACCGGTGTGGCTGTAGAGTACCAAGTTGCCATCCTTTTGGAAGGTGAGGATAAATTCGCGGCCACCGCTAGTTTTGCCCGTCGTCAGGCAGAAGTTGTTTGGAGTAAAGTTGACGGTCTTGTTGCCCCATTCGAAAATACTAGTGCGTTCATACACGGCCTTCGTCTTTTTATCATAATACTCGCCGCCGCTTAGCGTCCAGTGGTAGGTATCATAGAATTCGTTCTTGGGGCCACCCGCAGCACCTAGGCCACGACCGTCCTCGGTTGTCTTCCAGTACTCGTATGAGTTCATGCTTTTGACCCGGCCGATCATTGCACTACACGTATTGCGAGCATCATTGATCTCGCGCTGGGTTGCACCAGCTTGTGCACCACCAAAGCACACCAATGCAGCCGCCACTGCCGCGCCGGCCAGCGGGTAGATTGCTAACTTTTTCATTGTCATCACTCCTTTGTAGAGAAGAGTTAGGCTAATATATATGCCTGATTATAGCCAATGCATATAAAACAAAAAAGACACAAATGATGCACAATTGACAACTATCTGAGATAACTCTGTTTTTCTACACATAAGAATACCACGCTCCCCCACCTCTCATCTCTGATTTAAACCATCCACCTACCAAAACCCCGCACCATCATCTGATGCGGGGCTGGCGAACCAAGCGAGCTATTAGCCCACTCGCGACGAGCGTGACTTAGTTATCAAACGTCCCAACGATGTTGACGTGGTTTCGTATGCCATCGCCTCGTGCTTCGTTGGTAACTGTGAACGAGCCATAGGTTGCACTGTGTGGGTATTGCGGCGAGGCCCAGTTGGTCTCGGGGATGCCCTCGATAGTGCGATCGGTCGCCCGCAGGGTGAGCACGCCAGTGCTTTGCGGCTTGTTTGTAGCACGGCGTGTTGCGTGGAACCACTCTGGTGTTTGCTGCGCCTTGGCGTAGCCATGCCACCAACGCTGGCCAGGCTGAGCAATCTTGGCACCGCGGCGTGGCGTGCTCCACTGCCAGCTCGATGCCCAGATGGCTTTGTTGTTCTTGTCGTACACAACGATGTTGCGGTCGCCCTGGAAGGCCAGGCGTGCACCCTTACCTTGAGTATTCGATGCCCACTGGGCCGTGCCAGTGTGGCTATAGAGCACCAAGTTGCCATCCTTTTGGAAGGTAAGAAGAAGCTCGCGGCCACCCGTCGTCTTGCCACTGCTCAAGCAGAAGTTGCCTGGCGCAAAGTTGACTGTTTTGCTCCCCCAGACGAAGCGCCCGCTGTTGGCAAATGATTCGTTGGATGCCCAGTCGTATACCTCTGTGCCAGCCACCACCCAGCCGTGCTGCTGGCGGAAGCTATTGGTTGCGTCGGCGCTGCGGTCCTCTGGGTAACCCTCAGGCATCTTCCAGTAGGCATATGCATTGGCCGCCTTGACTTGGCCTACCACCGCACTACACGCTGCACGCGCTGTACTCAGCTCTTGGTCGGTCGCATGGGCTGGTGCACCACCCAGGCACACCATGGCCGCTGCCACTGCCACGCCAGCCAGCGAATAGTTAATTAACTTCGTCATACACCCTCCTTTGTGTTAGGTTGTTGTGCCTCTAGTATACCCCACTACCCTCTGCAAAAGACCGCCCCTTATTACCCCATCTCTGTAGCAGTGTAAAAACCACATCGTGCTGTGGAAATCGCGTGGATAACTGCCCACATTGCGAGAATATACAGTGCTCTCTCGCCCTGGCAAAAATATGCATTATGCAGCGAGTCTTGCAAGATTATGGGACTAACCCCTTGCAAAAAACTAACCATAAGCGTTATAATCATGCTCATAACGTTTTTAGACAAAAACAGGGGGACAAAACGGTGATAAAAAAAGCAATTATTGTGCTTGCGGCACTTGGTAGTGTTGTGTTGCTTGCACTTCTCTATCATGGCACGACGCATGCCGACCAATGGGGTATGGTGTGGCACGACGAGTTTACTGGCTCGGCCGTGTCTGGCGAGTGGGATATACTCAAGCAAAATACTGATAATCTGCGCAATACGCACCTCGCCTACAGCCCAAATAATCTCAAGGTTGCCAACAGCCATCTCGAGATTACCACGCAGCGCCACTGCGTGAGCAATTTGAACGAACCGCTCACCAGTGCCAACATGAGTGAGCAGCCCTGCCCGAGCGGCACCACAACGCGCTACCTTAGTGGACGGGTCAAAAACAAGGGCAAGGTTGTGGACGGCACGAAGCCATTCCGAGCCGAGATTCGGGCGAAGTTTAATTGGAATGGCAAGCGTGGCACGCGGCCATCGCTGTGGATGGTGAGTGGCAATACGCTCCAAAACTGCAACGACAACCCCAAGGCCAACGACCCATACGGTGAGCTGGATATCATCGAGTGGTATTCATCCACACCAAATTACGCGTGGTCGACCACCCATATGTCGTGCTACCACCATGGCGCCGATGGCAAATGGAAGACCGGCTGGCGGACACGCGCCCTCTCGCACAGTGGCGAGCACTATGCCGGTGCGCGGCCAGGCTCGTTTGCCTACGAGTGGCACACCTGGGCCGTTGAGTATGATGGTACGACGGTCAAGTACTTTGTAGACGACCAACCCATCAAGGTATATCGCTACCATGTGAGCCCTACCGACGATGGCAACATCCTCCCTAGGACGGATGCCGAACCACTGACGAAGGTTGCCAGCCAAGAGAATATCAATGGTGCATTCCACCGCGGCTGGCAATTCATCCTCAATGACTACGTCGAGATTAGCAAAAACCTCAGCCCTATCGACCCATCCGATCCATTCCCCACGCAGACGATGCTGATCGACTATGTGCGCGTCTTCCAAAAGGGTGCGGGCACGCAGCCACCCGAGACGCCAGTGCCAGCAACCGGCACGAAATGGGCCAAGCATGATGCCGCGGGCGACCGCAAATGGTCTGCCCTTGCCAGCTCGGCTGATGGCAGCAAACTGGCAGCTGCCGCCTGGGGTGGCACAATCCATACCTCGCGCGATGGCGGTGCAACGTGGACGGAGCAACCAAAGTCTGAGGTGCGCAACTGGGTGAGCATCGCAAGCTCGGCCGATGGGAGCAAGATTGCGGCACTCTACGACTGGGGCGGCTACATCATGACATCGCAAGACGGCGGTGCAACGTGGCACAAGCACGCGATGAGTGGCTCGATCAACTGGATGTCGATCGCGAGCTCGGCTGATGGTAAGAAGCTGGTGGCTGTCGCCAAGGATCACGTTATCTACACCTCGCGCGATGGCGGTGCAACCTGGACGGAGCAACCAAAGTCGGGCAGCCGCAAATGGCGCGCCGTCACAAGCTCGGCCGACGGCAATAAACTAGCCGCAGTCGTCGAAGGCGGTGCTATCTATACCTCCTTAGACGGCGGCAAGACCTGGACAGAACGCACCCAAGCTGGCAACCGCACCTGGACATCAATTGCCAGCTCGCCCGATGGCACAAAGCTGGTCGCAACAGCTGCTGGCGGTAACATCTACATCTCGACCAATGGCGGCGCGACGTGGACGGAGCGCAGCGTGGATGGCCGGCATAACTGGACAGCAGCAACCATCTCGGCCGATGGCAACACCCTCGCCGCAACAGCTGGCGGTGGTGGCTATATCTACGTATCGACCGACGGCGGTGCAACGTGGGTAGCTCAGACGTCGCCTGGCGTGCCCAACTGGTCGGCTCTTGCCAGCTCGGCTGATGGGAGCAAGCTGGTAGCTGCTGCCTACGGTGGCATGGTGTACACCACTACCCCACCGGTAGAGGACGGCACACTGGCCGCTGCCGAAGCTGCTGTGGCTCGAGCCGAAGCCAGCAAGAACCCAGCAGACATTGCTACTGCCCAAGCTCGCATTGCGGCCGTCAAGGATGCACGCAAACAAGCTGCTCTCCAGGCTCGGCTTAACGCCATCACATCAGCCCCATCAGCCCCATCCACACCAACACCCAAGCAGCCAAATCAGCCAACCAACTCAACTACCATTACCCAGCCACACGGCGGTGCGGTATCGCTCGCTACAGCCGGTACACCCTGCAGCCACATTGCTTCGGCCGAGCCGGCAACCGCCCCCGCACAGTACCAAGGCCGGGTTCTG
>CALHWA010000066.1 GCA_938036845.1 uncultured Candidatus Saccharibacteria bacterium
TAATGAGGAAGTAGAACAACACCAAGAAGAGCCCCGGTAGGATCATCTCGTTAATGGCGTTGTATTCTTTGCCATTTTTGTAGACGGTATTCTTGGTGTTAATTTTGTCTTGGATGACCATGCGCACCGCTGGGCTTACCTCTGATTGGACAGAGTTCGAGAGCAGGCTGGTGGCAATGCCACTGTAGCGGCCGTTGTCGAAGAGTCCAACGTCTTTGCCATAGACTTCCACCCGTTCTTTAGCGATGTCTTTAGGGTAGTAGATGTAGGCATCGAGCTTACCTTCTTGGACCCGCTTGATGGTAGCATCTTTGTCCGTGGCAGCGACGGGCTGGGCTTTGGTAGCGGCAAGCAGCTCTGGCTTGACGAGCTTGGACTCATCCGTCACAGCAAAGCTAAAGGCCTGCTTCTCGAGGTTCTTGGCAGCATCCTCCGAGGCTTTGTTGGAGAGGAAGATAACCCCAAAGAGCACGGCAAACACCAGCGGGAAGCTGATTGCCGCAAGCCAAAACGACTTTTTCTTGAGCGAACGGGTGATCTCGAAGCGGATGACGGTAGATAGGTTATGCATATTAGTTGTCCTCCTTGCTGGGCTGGCTATAGACCTGGATGAAGATGTCGTCGAGCGACTTGCCGCCAAACTGCGCGCGCACCTCGGCTACTGTGCCATAGGCATGAGCCACGCCATCTTTGAGTAGCAAGATGCGGTCGCACAGGCGCTCGACTTCGTCCATTTGGTGGGTGATCATCACGACTGTGGCACCCTTGGCCTGGTGCTCCTCAATGATCTCCATGAGCAAGCGCCGGTTGACGGGGTCGAAGCCCTTGGTGGGCTCGTCGAGAATGATGAGCTCTGGGTCGTTGATGATGGTGATGCCGAGCTGAACCTTTTGTTGCTGGCCACCACTAAGCTTGTCGAGGCGGGTCTTGGCTTTGTCGGCCAGGCCAACTCGCTCGAGGAAGGCGAGTGACTTGCTGCGTGCCTCGCTGCGGCTCAGGCCCTTAAGCTGGCCAAAGTAGACCATCGTGTCGATGACACTCTCCTTCTTGTAGAGGCCGCGCTCCTCTGGCAGGTAGCCAAGCTTGACGTCGCCCGAGACGGAGTATGGCGTGCCATTGACGAGTAGCTTGCCACCAGTTGGTTGATAAATACCGAGGAGTGAGCGGATCGTGGTGGTCTTGCCCGAGCCGTTGCTCCCCAAAAATCCAAACGTCTCGCCGCGTTTCACCTCAAAACTGAGGTCGTCGATGACGCTGGTCTTGCCAAATTTCATCGAAAAATGGCTGACGGTGATGATAGAATCTGTTGCTTCCATAACAATATCATATCATATCGAGGTGCGATGTAAAGAGAAGCAATATAACATCAAAAACATAGCCCACCAACCATGCTACAATACTCCTATGAAACTGAAACGACTGATGATGCCGCTGCCGTATCGACGTTTGGTGATTGCATTTGTGGCGGGGTTTTGTGTGATGGTGTTTGAGCTGGTGGCAGCGCGGGTGATGTCGCCAGTGGTGGGGGCGTCGACGTATGTGTGGGCGAGTATTATTGGCGTCATTATTGCGGCGATGAGCCTGGGCTATTGGCTGGGTGGGGTGCTGGCCGATGCACGCTCGCGCGATGGCGATGTGGCGTGGTTGCTGCTTGGTGCGGCGCTGCTGATGCTGACAATGCTGTGCCAATACCACGATATATTGCAGTGGGTAGCCCAGCTACCGATCGATATTCGCCTGCAAGCTACAGTAGCGGCAAGCCTACTTTTTGCTCCGACCAGCCTGGTGCTGGGAGCAGTGAGCCCCTATCTGGTGGAGCGGCAGACAGAGACGCTGGCGCGAACGGGGCGGTCGGTGGCGTCGCTGAGTGCGGTGAATTCGATTGGTGGGATCGTTGGCACCTTTGCGGCGGGGTTTTTCTTGTTTGGCTGGCTGGGGATTCACGACGTGTTGGTGGTGCTTATTAGCCTGCTTGTGCTGGCCAGCTGGCTGGTGGTGCCAGGCCAGCGTTGGCAGTGGCGCGTGGTGGTGAGTGTGCTGTGTGTGGGTTTGGCGCTGGGTTATCGCGTGGCGCCAGTGGTGCGAGCCCAGGCTGCGCAGACGATCGATACCGCGGCGGCGCACTACACACTCCAGCAATGGCATCGGCAGGATGGTGCGATTATCCGCGGGATTGCCAGTGGCCCGGCCGGTGTGCAGTCTGGTGTGGTAGTCGGGCAGCCGCAGCAGCTGCCATTTTGGTATACGCGCCAGATGATGCAGGCGGTGGAGCAGGCCCCGCAGCGCCAGCGCATTTTGGTGCTGGGCGGTGGGACCTTTACGGTGCCGCGTCTCCTTGCTCAGCGCTATCCGCAGAGCCAGATCGATGTGGTAGAGATTGATCCAGGGCTCTTGCCGATTGCTCGCCAGTATTTTTATTATCGCGACCCAGCCAATGTGCGGCCGATCTTCCAAGATGCGCGCGTCTTCCTCGAGCGCAGCACTGAGCAGTACGATATCGTCCTCGTTGATGTCTATAACGATGGCGATGTGCCTGCCTCACTGGCAACACACGAGTATGCTACCGCACTCAAGCGGCATCTCCGCCCCCAGGCTCGCGTGGTAGTTAATATGATTGCCAGTCGCCAGCCAGCCTGCCAGCCACTGTTTGCTGCTCAGGATGCGCCGTATGCTGCTCTATTGGGGCAGGGGAGTTTTCGTTATGAGCGGGCAGATGGCTGGGATTACACTAATGTCGTGGCGACGTATGGTGGCGACACCACTCACCAGCCAGCTCCCTTCGCCAGCCAGCCGCCGTACCATGATGATTATGCGCCGATGGAGCGATTGCGGCAGGAGTGCCGGGAGGTGTATGAGCGTCAGGGATAGCTAGCTCTCTCCGATGATA
>CALHWA010000067.1 GCA_938036845.1 uncultured Candidatus Saccharibacteria bacterium
TTAGGTTTGCTTGTATTATAGCGTATTATGAGTGATCGCAAAACAGCTGATGGAGTACGAAACTCGTTGTGTGTTACGATACTACTATGCGAACACTCTTCCCTGTCTCCACTAAGGCTGCCATCTACAGCAAGGATGCCTCTCATATTCTTGTCATTTATATTAATAAGAACAAGAGCTGGGGCTTGCCTGGTGGGCATATCGAAGCAGGCGAGACACCAGATCAAGCAATCAAGCGCGAGCTTATGGAAGAGTGCGGCCTTGCCATACCACACCTCCAGCGCAGAGACTTCTTCCTCCATAGCGAGGGCAAGATTATCCTTGCCTATACAGGAGTCGCTCCCTCGCACACACTGCAATCAACTCAGTAC
Source organism: uncultured Candidatus Saccharibacteria bacterium (assembly GCA_938036845.1). Taxonomy (GTDB): domain Bacteria; phylum Patescibacteriota; class Saccharimonadia; order Saccharimonadales; family Saccharimonadaceae; genus Saccharimonas. The sequence continues at coordinate 372 of CALHWA010000067.1, forward strand.
AACTGCGAAGGTACCCCAACGTGGGTGACCCGTGCCGAATTTGCTACTCTCACTATTGAACCACACTACAAAGAGCTTGTCCTTGCTGCCTGGCCCTCTGCCAACACCTGATCTGCTATACCACCTCTCCTCCATTGTGGTATACTATGGCAAATGGCACAGCACTATTATATGCAAGATTTGATCATTGACTTCATCGAATATATGGAGGTGGAGCGCGGCCGATCGTCCAAGACAGCGGAAAACTACAAGCACTACCTCGAGCGCTTTGTTGAGTTTGCTGGCGCTGAATTGACGGTCGATCAGATCACGCCCGAGTTGGTGCGGCGCTACCGCCTCTGGCTCAATCGCTACCAAAGCGTCTATGGCGAGGAGCTCGGCATGCTTACCCAGAGTTACCACCTCATCGCGCTGCGCGGCTTTCTCAACTACCTCTCTAAGCGCGACATCACCAGCCTCTCGCCGAGCAAGATCGAGCTCCCCAAGACACACAAACGGCAAGTCACCTTTCTGCATTATGACGAAGTAGAGCGGATGATTGATGCCGTGCCAAGCGATGGCAAAGAAGCCAATTTGCGCGACAAAGCCATCATCGAGCTGCTCTTCTCCAGTGGTCTGCGCGTCTCAGAGCTGGTCAATCTCAATCGCGACCACATCAACCTCAAGCGCCGTGAGTTCATGGTGCGTGGTAAGGGCCAAAAAGACCGTCCGGTCTTTGTCAGTAGCCGTGCCGCCGAGCAGATCGAGACCTACCTCAGCGCCCGGCATGATTCGCTCGACCCGCTTTTCATCAGCTATAGCCGCAACCACGGTGCCACAAACACCAGTGGCGACTTCCGCCGCCTCACGACGCGCAGTGTGCAATCGATGATTGGCAAATATGCCCGCCTAGCTGGCATCACCAAGCACGTCAGCCCCCACACTATGCGCCACAGCTTCGCGACCGACCTACTGATGAACGGAGCCGACCTGCGCAGCGTCCAGAGCATGCTGGGCCACAGCAATATCAGCACCACACAGGTCTACACCCACGTCACCGACCAACACCTGCGCGACATCTTCGAGCAGTTTCATAGCGGGAGAGAACAGGGGTAGAGCAGTATTATTTGAGACTCTATATTTTATCGTCTCTTCCCTCTTCGTCGTAGCATCTTGTATGAAATAAGGTGTGTTGAGAGAACCCTGCGCTAGCCCACTCTCCCCACTACTTCATCCGATGGAGTGTGAAAACTCGTTGTAATAACGAGTTTTTAGCCCAGCGCAAGAGGTCGATGTCTGGGAGACATCGACCCTTATAGTGTTCCGTCGGAGGGAGTGTGGGGAGGGTGAGCGTAAGACAACCTTCTACGGATTACACGACGTGCCCAGTGGCCCGGCTTCGTCGTTAGTGACGTAGAAG
>CALHWA010000068.1 GCA_938036845.1 uncultured Candidatus Saccharibacteria bacterium
CATCCATCGAGCTACTCGCCCACACGAGTGGTGGCATTGATGTAGAGGAGCATGAGAGCGCAGCGTTCTTTCGCCAGGCCATTACACCGCAAACAGTTCATACTGTAGCCGAAGCATTAGCAGAGTATCTGTCGCTACCAGAGCAAGCCTTTGCGCTTGAGGATATGGTGGCGAATTGTTTGCGTTGTTTTATTGACAACGATTGTCTATTACTCGAAATTAACCCACTCGTTGTGACGACAAATGGCCAGCTCATCGCTGGCGATGCAAAGATGACGATTGACGATGCGGCGCTGTTTCGCCACCCGCAGTGGCACGAAGCAGCCCTGGAGGATCATAATTTTGTCACGCTCGACCATAATGGGACGGTTGCGACGATTGCCAACGGCGCAGGCCTGGCGATGGCCACCGTCGATGCGGTGACTGCCCGCGGCGTGCAGCCAGCTAATTTTCTTGACATTGGTGGCACGGCAACCCCAGAGAAGATCCTGGCTAGTTTTAAGCAGATTGCCCGTTTCCCTGCCGTGGCGCTCATCATTATTAATATCTTTGGTGGTATTGTGCGCTGCGATGATGTAGCGGCAGCCATCATCAGTGCCAAGCAGCAGCTACCTGACCTCCCGCCACTGGCCGTCCGCCTGACGGGCAACCGCGAAGCCGAGGCTAAGGCACTGCTCGCCCGCGAACACATCCCACTCTATGACAATCTCTCCCACATCCTGGAGGAGGCTGTATGATGACCCCTGATATCTTTCGCGGCAAGCATGTTATCGTCCAGGGCATAACGGGCAAAAATGGCTCATTTCATACCGAGCGTATGCTAGCGAGTGGCACACATATCGTTGGTGGCACGTCACCCAACCAATCAGTCGCAAAGGTGCACGGCGTGCCTGTCTTCCGGACGATTCGCGAAATTCAGGCGCAGCAGCCTATCGATATTTCCGTCATTTTTGTACCAGCAGCCTATGCCAAAGCAGCAATTATGGAAGCAATTGATGCAGAGGTGCCACTCATTATTTGCATCACCGAGGGCGTGCCTGTCCACGATATGTTGCGTATAAAACAACGCCTGGCAACCAGTTCTTCGGTTTTGATTGGCCCCAACTGCCCTGGCATTCTCATCCCCGGCGTGCATAACCTTGGCATCATCCCTGCCGCGCTTGCCACGCCGGGCCACACTGCCATCGTCAGCCGCAGTGGCACCCTCACCTACGAAGCAATGAGCCTCCTCACCCAGGCAGGCATTGGCCAGCGCTATGTGATTGGGATTGGCGGCGATATGATTGGCGGCAGCAGCTTTATTGATTGCTTGCAGTTGTTTGAGCAAGATGCGGCGGTAGAGCAGATTGTGCTGATCGGTGAAATTGGTGGCACGAGCGAGGTTGCCGCAGCGGATTATATTAAGCGTCATATAAGCAAACCAGTCTATGCTTACGTTGCGGGTCACAGTGCGCCATCTGGAGTGCAGATGGGCCATGCTGGGGCGATCCTTGGCACAAATGAACTGGAGTCAGCCCAGGCCAAGACGGCCCGGCTCGAGGCCAGTGGTGCAGTGGTGGCATCGTCCATCCAGTCGCTCATCGCGCTCATACCAACCAATAAGTGATACAATAAGGCTACGATGAAAACAATCACCATTCTTATCCCTGCCTACAACGAAGCAGCTGTCTTGCCTCAGCTGTTTGCCCGGCTCGAGGCGCTACAGCGCAGTGTCGATCGCCGGCGCTACCAGTTCGAATTCTTATTTATTAATGACGGCAGCCAGGATCACACGCTCGAGCTCATCCAGATCGAGCAGCAACACAATCCCGCCATTGCCTACCTCAATCTCTCGCGCAACTTTGGTAAAGAAGCCGCTATGCTGGCTGGCTTCGACCACGCGGCGGGTGATGCTGTGGTGGTAATTGATGCCGACCTGCAAGACCCACCAGAGCTAATCCCGCAGATGATCGAGCTGTGGGAACAGGGGTACGATGATGTATACGCGCGGCGCCGAAGCCGCTCCGGCGAGACTTGGCTCAAGAAAAAAACTGCCGCTTGGTACTACCGCCTCCTCCAGAGTACGACGCATATTCCTGTTCAGATCGACACGGGCGACTTCCGTTTACTGAGCAAGCGCTGCGTTACTGCCATCACCCAGCTGCGCGAATCTCAGCGCAATACCAAAGCAATCTTTAGTTGGGTGGGCTACAAAAAGAAGGAGATTCTCTATGACCGCGACCCACGGGCTGCTGGTAGCATCAAGCAAAGTCCGCGCACACTCATCAACCTGGCTATTGACGGCATCACGAGCTTTACGACCGCGCCACTGCGTATCTCGGCCGTGCTGGGCTTCCTTATCGCCTTCTTGGCTTCTATTTATATTCTCTATCTGCTCATCCGACCACTGTTCGGTGTGCCAACTGGTGCAGGCTATTCGTCGCTCATGGCAGTGATTCTCTTCCTTGGTGGAGTGCAGCTGCTGAGTTTGGGGGTGATTGGCGAATACATCGCTCGGATTTTTAGCGAAACGAAGCAGCGCCCACCCTATCTCATTGAGGAGCATCGTGAGGCTCGTCATCGCAAATAACAGAGGTAAGCTGCTGCGGTTTGCACTCGTTGGCGGGATTAATACAGCGATCGATATTGGCTTGTTATTTGGGCTCACTACGCTTGGCCTGCCAAAGCTCGCGGCTAATACAGTATCAACGGGCCTGGCCTTTATCTTCAGTTTTTTTGCTAATAAGTCGTATACCTTTCGCGCTCAGGGTGATGTGCGCCGGCAACTGATCTTGTTTGTTATCGTCACTCTAGCGGGCTTGTGGGGGCTGCAAAATGTAGTTATTTTCTGCGTCTCGCCTATCCTGGCCTCTGTTATTCATGCTGATTCACTTGTGCTGCTGCTTGCAAAAATCATTGCCACTGGTGCATCGCTGGTGTGGAATTATTATTTGTATGATCGTGTTGTTTTTCGAACAACACGAAGATGAGGATTTTACTTATAATAAGCTTTTGACGATGCAGTATAGCTATTCGATCCTCAAAAATACCGTATATTGAATCAATTCAGCCTCATCGCACCAAGAATATCCCAATTAGATAAATTATAAGTAGTTGCTTGTTTGATGACTCGCCCACTCAGAGGTCGTAATAATCTCAATTCAATATCTATTTATAACCACTATTGACGCTGGTAATCATCCGCCACCCGCACAATATCATCCTCTGTTGATGGGTGTGCTAGGTCGATGTGTTGCCAGAGCTCAGCAATAATCGTTGGGTGCTGAGCATCACCGCAAGCACGGTGGCGCTCCCCTGCCGCCAACCTTACGATATCACCTGCCCGAGCTAGTGTTGGCTGAGGTAGTAGCTCGTCGCTCATACTGCAATAATACGCGCCAGTGGTGAGAAACCGCCACAACTCTGCCCGCCGATGGTGATATTGCCAGCTCAGACGCGCCCCTGGCCGGACAAAGAGGATCTTGGGGCTGAGCGGCGCATGAGCGTTATCCTTAGCTATTACTTCCGATGCCGCAAAGAAATCCGCCGCAAACTGCTCTGCCTGTGCCGGGTCAATACAAACAAACCCACCCCATGGCCGCTGGCTATCTACCCCAGTAATGTGGTAACCGGCCTGGCGGAGAACGTGCTCGATTTGCGCCACGTTTGTCTGAGCTGCTATGTTTTGCGGTAGTTCCATCATATTACGATAATATGGGTATTATAACACTTTTATGCAGAGTTGAGTTATCATTATCATCCCTTGACACACCCTCGCTCATCTGGCGCTTTTGGTGCAGGAGCTGTATACTAGAGGGTATGAGTTTTCATATTGCAATCGACGCCCGCGTGATCAATTCTGGCACGGGCACATATGTCGTGAAGTTGCTTGAGCAGCTGGAGCGGCTTGATACGACCAACCGCTATAGCGTCCTCGTTCCTACTAAGGACCGCGACTACTGGCAGCCGCACAACCCTAACTTCACTATCCGCACGGTCGACTTTGCTAATTATTCGCTGGCAGAACAGCTTGGTTTCCGGCGCTACCTAGATGAGCTAGGGCCCGACTTAGTGCACTTTTGCATGCCGCAGCAACCGGTTTTTTACAGAGGTAAGCATGTCACAACGGTGCACGATATGACCCTCCTCAAGACATATAATTCCGACAAAAATTGGCTAGTGTTTCATCTCAAACAATTGGTGGGGCGCTGGGTGTTTCGGCGGATTGCCCGCACCAGCGAGCATATCATCGCTATTTCTCAGACGACCAAGCAAGAATATCAGAGCTTTACTAAGATCCCCGATAGCAAAATTTCGGTCATCTACGAGGCGGGCGAGGCACACCCTGGGCAGCTCACGCCGTATATCGATCTCCCCTTCAAGCGGTTTATTATCTACGTTGGGCAGCAGCCTGATTATAAAAATTTGCGGCGCCTCGCGGCCGCACACCAGCAACTGCTGAGTCGCTGGCCAGACCTTGGCCTGGTATTTGTGGGGCGGATGAATGAAGACACCAAGCGCAACCAAGCCTACTACCAGCAGCAAGGCTATCGCAATATTCACTTCACTGGGTTCATCCCCAACGGGCAGCGCGATTGGCTGCTTAACAAAGCCGAGGCATACGTCTTTCCATCACTGATGGAGGGGTTTGGCTTGCCACCACTCGAGACGATGGCATATGGCACGACACCTGTTATATCGAGCAATACCTCGTGTATGCCCGAGATTTTGGGCGATGCTGCCGAGTACTTCGACCCACTCGACGTCGATGCCATCGCTAGCGCAATCGACCGCGTCCTCAGCCAGCCCGCCCGCCGTCGCGAGCTTATCGTCAAAGGCAAAGCCCAAGCTGCTCGCTACTCGTGGGAGCGCTGCGGCAAGGAAACATTGGCGGTGTATGAGCGAGCACTGCGGCAGGTGTAATAAATGTAATGGGAGAAAATAATATGCAATGGCGTTACTGTGGACTATACGATTACAAAGATGACGAACCAGCCATTGGTCGTTGGTTAAGCGAAAAGACGGCACAACGCCGCTATCATGATCCGACAAAAGATCTGACAATCGTGCCCCCAGCTGACCCTTCGACTGGTTTTGTTCCATACTATATTAGTGTTACTACAGCAGAGTATCCTTCTTTTAAGGCGACGATTCTTACACTGCCAGGACTCACAACCGAATCAGGCAAAGAAATCAAAGTTGGAGCTCCACATCAAGAAATTTTATGGAAGAATTGTCAAGATGGACGCTTGTTCTGTTTTCGAGCAATCATCTACGAGTATCCTCCGGTTAACATGATGCCAACACCAGACACTATGTGGGCGATCGCGAGAACACAAATCGATAAAAATGAAGACGGCACCGGCCATCTCCAAGCGTGGTCTCAGACTGAGCCAGATAATTTACTTACGGCCGATATGGGAGACTTTGATGTAAACGAGTTGTATGATCCGTTTCCTGAGTGGGGACATTGGGATGAATTGTTGAGAGACTAGTAACAGTAGTTGAACTACCGAACTACCCCTACACTATAAGAAGATATTTTTAGTATTATTGCAAAAATAACCGGTCATCACTGACCGGTTATAAGATGTATCTTAGCGTAGCTTTTACTCAGCCTCTTCCAACTGGATGATCACATGGCGCTCGCGGCCTTCGCCTTCGGAGACGGTCGTGATGCCAGCTGCATCGGCAGCGACTTGGTGAACGATGCGCCGATCGGCTGGGTTAAGGTGGGCGGTGTAGGGCTCACCAGTTGCACGCACGCGCTCGATCCAGCCCCGCGCTTTGTCGGCAATCTTTTCCTCGTGCTGCTTTTTATAATCGGCAATATCAACACTCACGCGCACTACTGCGGCATTTTGCGCCCGCAGCGCCGATGAGACGATATATTGCAATGCCCGTAGTGTCTCTGCCCCACGGCCAATCAAGATACTATTGATGTCTGACGACTCTACCCGAAGTGTCATTACCTCGCCATCGTCATCACCCGATACCGCAATATTTTCGCCAAAAAATGAGATGATGTTCTGGAGATATTCTCGGGCAAATGTTACTGATTGGTATCGATCCATCGGGTTCTCCTCCTCTGTTATTCTTTGGCTTTGATGCGTGTGATGTTGGCTTCTGTAGCCGCCTTGGCGCGCTTCTTTGTCGACTTTTTCTTGGCGGGTGTTGTAATATCTACTTCATCGGCAATTGCTTCAAGCTCTTGTTTATCTTTGCGGAGGAGATATGACTGCTGCGCTACCGCCACTAAGTTGGACGCCGTGTAGTAGAGCGCCAACGCCCCCGGCAGGCCCATCATGATCATAAACATCATCACTGGCATAAACTTCGCCATATTACGCATCATCGCGGCATTCATCTCAGAGGGGTCAGCTTCTTTGCCAGCGGCCGTCTCCTTCATGATGTCGCGGAAACGTTTGGTGCTCTTGCCAGTTGGCATAGTTTGCTTAGTCATCACATACTGGGTAAGAGCTGAGATGATTGCGAGAGCGAGAAGCGGCCAGACAATGCCATCCTTACCAAGCGCTACCTTAGTGAGGTCGATAAAGCCGAGCATGGTGTGATTAAACTGCTCGGGGTGGTGAATGATCGTCTTGATGGCATCGATATTCTTAAGCGGCTCGTAGATGTAGCGCGCCACTTGGTCGCGGTGGAGCGAGATGATCATGATCACCTGGTAGAGGCCGATAAAGATCGGAATCTGAATGAAGAGCAAGAGAATCGAGCGAAATGGCTTGATACCGTACTTCTTATATAGCTCCATCTGCTGCATTGCCTCTACTTGGCGGTTACCATTAGCCGCTTTCTTGATCTTGGCCAGCTCAGGCTGCATCTTGCGCATCTGTTTGCTCTGGTGAAGTTGCCGCTTGAGCAGTGGATAGAGCAAAAAGCGGATGATGACCGTAAAGATAATC
>CALHWA010000069.1 GCA_938036845.1 uncultured Candidatus Saccharibacteria bacterium
CCCCAGTCTTTACAACACCGCCCATATCGTATACACTACAGCGTAGGAATAGTATGATGAAATATAAGCGGTTGGTTTTGGGATTCGGTGCAATGCTGGCAATTTTTGCCGGCGGTGTTGCTGTGCCAGCACAGGTGATGGCGGCAGACAATAATAAGGTAGACTGTACTGTTGAAGCCAACAAGAGCAAAGCAGAGTGCCAAACTGGCGATAATGGTTGTGGTGTACTGAAATTTCACAACGTGAGCTGCAACACAGCAGACAACGACGGCGCAGGCGAGATGAACATCGCAAATTTACTCATCGCTATTCTTCGCATCCTCAATATCGGCGTTGGTATCGCAGCAGTTGGCACACTTATTTATGCTGGTATTCTTTATTCGACAGCCAGCGGCGATGCAAACAAGACTGCTAAGGCAAAGACGATCATAACAAATGTCGTTATTGGTGTGCTTGCTTATGCTGTTATGAGTATTGCGCTCAACTTCCTTGTGCCGGGAGGTATCATCAAATGATTCGTCGTTTACTCGTATATGGTATTAGTGTCATTGCTGTTCTTTCTATTCTGGCACCAGCTACACCTGTTCATGCCGATGCACCCTGCTCACCACCAAATTTCCTTGGTATGCCTGCCTGGTATCGTGGACTACAAAAACAAGATGATTGTAAAACAATTCGGAGCGATTTAGAAACGCAAACTATCCTACTAACGATTGCTCTTAACGTTCTCCAAGCAGCAATGGTCGTTGTTGCATATATTGCTGTCGGGTTTATTATCAAGGGCGGCTACATGTATATGGTCAGCACAGGCAGCCCCGATGCAATGGCTCGTGCCAAAAATACAGTTCGGGATGCTCTTATTGGCCTTGTCATTGCAATAACGGCAGCGATGGTTGTTAATACAATAGCGGGGATCTTATAATGTGGCGTTTTCTTTCAGCCATAGAAATTCATGCAAACGAAATAGGCTATAGTAGTACTGCTCATAACACTGACATCGTTAAAAACCTCCTTAACACTGCCTACCTTTGGGCTGGTGTTATCGCTGTCATCGTCATAGTTGTAGCGGGTTTTATGTATACTATGTCTCAAGATGACCCGGGTCAGGTTACCCGTGCAAAAAACACATTATTAGGTGCTATTGTCGGTCTTGCTATTGTGCTATTTGCGTTTGTCATTACAAATACTGTTATGAATGGAGTGCTTCCCTCATGAAGTTTTTTTTATCACGTTGTATTAGCTCAATTGGTATCGGCATCATCTTATTGCTTCCTATCATCGCGACTACATCCACTGCCTATGCAAAAGTAGAACTCAATAGTGGCCTCGAAAAAGACAGCGCATGCCAAAAAGCAAGCGACTATGGCGAGAGCGGTTGTGCGTCAGTTACCTCAAGCGGCACCGGTATTCCCAATCCAGAGTCAGTTATTAAAAGTGGCATTAATACTGCACTCATGATTCTTGGTGGTGTCTCTGTCATCATGATTGTCTATGCTGGCTTTCGCTTTACATTGGCTAGTGGAGACCCACAAGCAGTCAAAGCTGCTCGTAATACGATTCTCTACGCAGTAGCAGGTATCGTTATCGCCATTCTTTCGTATACCATTGTCAACTGGGTTACTGATAATCTATCAATAAAATAAAGGAGATATAAGATGAACATTATCAAAAAAATAGCTCTCAGCACAGGTGTTTGCTCTGTCGTTATTGCTGGTATGGTCGCCCCTTCTGCTAGTGCTCTGTCTTCCAGTCAATCACTACAAACTTTTGCAGTAGGTGTTAGCGCACAAGACCAAGTAAAAAAAGGTATTGATAATGCTGGTGGCACTGTTAATAACTTTAATATTGGTACTGCTATTACAAATATCATTAATATTATGCTCTATGCGCTTGGTGCTATTGCTGTTATTATGATCGTCGTTGGTGGTATTCGCTACACCACGTCAAATGGTGACTCAAATGGTATACAAAGCGCAAAGAACACTATTCTCTATGCCGTTGCTGGCTTAGTTGTGGCTATCCTTGCCTATGCGATTGTTAACTTTGTTGTCTCAAATCTTCTTGGTAGTGGCGGCGGCCAATCCACCCCAACAGCTCAATATAATTACGTTTAACTACCACTATTACCTACCTCCCTTGCATTCTGCAATAAAATAGGCTCTTTTTCGGTAATTTTCTCCGTTAGCTCTTAACATTTTGGCAAATTTTTGGTATATATAGATAGTACAGGTAGTACAAGACAGTACTAACGCCAATAGAAAGGATATGACAATGAAAATCAATATCAAAAAAGCTATGCTTACACTCCTCGCCGTGCCAATGCTGGCTGCAGGTGTTGCTGGGCTGGTAGCTCCACACGTTGGCGCAGCAGCTGCATCCGACAACGGTCTTGGCCTCAGGAAGGGAGTTGGCTCTGCTAAGGGGAACGACCAAGTAAGTTGTCTCTTTGGTAGCGAAAAAGAAGGCTGTACTGATGGTACTGGTATCTTCCAAACGATCGTCAACGTGATCCTCTTCATCGTTGGTGCAGTTGCCGTTATCATGATTGTGATCGGTGGTGTGCGCTACACCGTCTCAAACGGTGACTCAAATGCCGTCACTGGCGCCAAGAACACCATCATGTACGCTATTGTTGGCCTTGTCGTCGCGATCATCGCTTACGCGCTCGTCAACTTCGTTGTCGTCAATATCGGTGCCAACCAAGGGCAATAACACAACCACCTTTCTTCATTGGCTCTCTTATACCACCCTCTCGCAGGGTGGTACTTTTTGTTAGGAGTATACTTAGCAACGCATATGTAGGAGGCTTATTTCTGCTACAAGCCTCTTATCTTGGTTGTTCTTTGCACAGTGCTGGGCTATACTATTCCGCGCCCGACTAGAGAATCTGCACTCGACCAACACACTCATAACTTCTGTAATACATCACTAACGCTGCCTAATTGGCGCTGAGGAGTTTTCCTTTCTCTTACCTTCTTCAACCTATACACTCTTCCACTATTGTACTTCTCTACCTACGCCATCTCTCATGAACTATACTCTCTTGCTCGGCTCTATAATCTAGCCATCAAGCAGCTTGGCCTTCTCCTCGCCTCTTCCTTACCACTCCCGCTCTCCTTCCGTTATTACAGAAACTTTCTCTAGCACGCTAGCCTCTCAGTGTTACTACTAAACGACACCCTTCTGCCACTAATATTCACACTCTACTAAACGAAATAAAGAATATATAAGACAAGAATACTATGAAAGACCTTATTGCTAACTACCCACACGCAAAACAACCCCGCACCAGCGGGGTCATCATCTCAAAGCTCATTTTCCCTTCCCTAGAGGATCGGGATTTTCTTGGCCTGCTCTTGCTTGACCTTCTCGAAGGTAATGGTCAGCACGCCATCCTTCAGCACAGCAGTCGTCTCATCCTCGCGTACCGTTACAGGCAGCTCCAACGTACGGCTAAATTCACCCCAGTAGCACTCTTGGTTGTGCCATTTGGTAGCTACGGTGTCGTCGCCACTGCTCAGGGTACCAACGATCGTCAAGAGCCCGTCATTGATCTTCACATCCAGCTCCTCGCGATTCACCCCAGCGGTGCGGGCCTTTACTACGAGCTGTGTCTCGGTCTCGTACACATCGACTGCCAATTGGCCAGTGTAGTCTTCCTCACTCTGAGCAGGCTCTTCGCCCCATGGCGAAGTTTGGCTCTGCTGGCTCTGGGCAGGCATTGGGTTTGCTTGGGCGTGATTCATCGGCTGGTGAGTTGGCGCAGCTGGCGCGAGTGAGTCATCACCCTCCAAAAATGCTGCCGCAAGCTCATCACCGATCAAAAGATCATCATCTTGACTCCGGGCCATAGTTTCCTCCACATACTTTCTTTTGCTAATTCACAATTACCATTTCGACAACAGTCTGGATTTATTATAGCTAATCGATGGCGTATAATCAACCGGAGAGGCCTCATGAGTGTAAAAATCACAATACCGACCTACCTTGCCAACCTCCTTGCCCCGCATACCTGTTGTGGTTGCAACATCGTTGGGACACTACTCTGTGATAATTGTAAAAACGACATCATTCGCGATCCACTCTACCGTTGCCTCGAATGTGGCCAACCTACCCTGTCTGGCCAGTGCCAAACCTGCTCGCTACCCTATGCAGCCGCCTGGTGTGCCCTGCAACGTGAGGGTGCGCTAGAGCGATTGATCGACCGCTATAAGTTTGAGCGTGCCCAGGCAGCTCAGCACACCCTGGCAGACTTACTCGACGCTGTCACGCCGCCACTACCAGCCGATACCATCATTGTGCCTATCCCAACCATTCCGGCTCACCAGCGCCAGCGAGGCTATGACCACTGCCGGTTGCTAGCCCAAGCCTTTGCCCGGCTGCGTGGCCTACCCTGCCAGCCAGTTCTCACGCGCGCTCAGCACAGTGTGCAGCTGGGGAGTAGCCGTACCCAGCGCCAGCAGCAAGCCCGCCAGGCATTTACCTGCTCGCGTACATTGCCATCAGAGGTCACCTATTGCCTTATTGATGATATTTCTACAACAGGAGCAACGATTCGCTATGCTGCGCGTCGCCTTCGCACTGCCGGTGCACGGCAGGTTATTGCAGTAGTGGTAGCTCATCAACCATTTGGATAACAGGCTATTTTGGCGGTAGCCTTTCCGTGGTATATCGATGAAAAAACAATCCTCATCTTTTGCCCTGCTCCATCTCATGCTATAATAAGCGAGACTGGAGAGATGACCGAGTGGTTGAAGGTACCGGTCTTGAAAACCGGCGTAGGCACCCCCTACCGTGGGTTCGAATCCCACTCTCTCCGCCATATTGGGCTTACTCGAACCCTCGGTAGCAAGTGTGTTGCCGAAGGGTGCTTTATTTTTCTATTTAATCAAGCCACTACATAGCCCAGACCTCAAAGGTTCACCCTTCATCTTTCCTTATCTTATTTTTCTACCATTCTTATCCGATGGAGTATGCCTTGAGTTCTACTCTATGCTATACTAAACATATGCAGCCATCGCAATTCGATCAGCCCTCCGCTCCAGATGCCACCGACCCATCGCGCACCACTCGTGCTGAGACTCAGGCTACTGATGAGCCCAACCCACCGCTCGAGATTCGCCGTGGGCCGAGTGAGGCCAATAGCAATTCGTCGCAGGTTTCGCCCTTCCCCGACCCCACCGAGCCGCTCCTCATCTGGCAAGAGCGTGAGGTAAATGACACCACTCGCCCCCGTGGCTGGTATGTGATCTTTGGTGTGGTTGTAGTGGTACTCTTCGCGATTTCAATCTTTTTGTTTAAGTCCTACACCTTCGCGCTACTTATTCCTATTATGGCTGTGGCGTTGATCGTCTCGCTGCAGCGGCCAGCTGCTTTGCTAAACTACAGCGCTAGCCATGCCGAGGTGGTGGTTGGCCAGCGGGCTTACTCGTACGACACCTTCCGCTCCTTTAGCGTCACTGCCAAGCCCACGCAAAACTGGATCACACTCATCCCACGCAAACGCTTCGCTATGCCCATCGTCATGTACTTCCCCGAGGATGTAGGCGAGCAGCTGGTTGATCTCATCGCCTCTCACCTACCAATGAGCGAGCGCAAACCCGACTTGCTCGAGCGCCTGATTATTTATTTGCGGCTGCAGTAGCGGTTTTGGCCGCGGCGTCTTGCCCTCGACGTACCTCTGTGCTACAATAATAAGCGATCTGGTATCCATCCAGTGCACCTTATAGTTTGGTCTGGGCAACATTTGTTTCCCAGGTATGCACTCGTAGCTCAGCTGGATAGAGCGTTGGCTTGCGGAGCCAAAGGTCGTGCGTTCGAATCGCGCCGAGTGTACCATAGAGAATACTAACTCAGTATGTTGTTGCATGCTGAGTTTTTTTATTACACAAGAATAGAATACATATTTGGCAAATACCTAGAGATACTAGACCCACGTCTCGTTTTAATTCTTGCCTTTGCAGTATTACGGATCCACCATACCTATGGCTCAAAATCTCAGCCATTCTCATATCGCTTCTCTCGCATTTGCTTCTGTATAATAACTAGAGACACCTCCTCATAGCATGATTTATAGCAGCCATGGGTATAAAATATTACCTACGATAGAGCGCGCCAGCAACTCGAAGTGCACTCTTTTTCACACCAAAAAACCGAGCATTTCTGCTCGGCTTTTTGTATACGCTACCAGACTTGGCTGATGGGGAGGAGCCTAGTCTATGCGGCGCTTTTCGAGTTTGAGTGTGCCAATGGCGGCGCTATCGGCAGCACTTAGCTTGACGCCAGTGAGGCGAAGCTTCTTGAGGCTGCCAAATGTCGCTAGTTGGCTGCCGTTGGCCAGTGTGGTCTTGCGGCTGTAGTCGTAGAGCGAGAGCGACTCCAGGCTACCCTTGCTAGCTGCAACGTCGGCAACGTCTAGCACGAAGCCATCTTTGCCCGAGAGCGAGACCCGCTTGAGGTGCGTAAGCTTGGCAAGTGGCTTAGTGGAGGCAATTGGATTGCCCGAGACCATCACAAGCTTGAGGTTTGCCAAGCCAGCGATTGGGTCAAGCGACTCGATCTGGTTGGAATGAGCGGTCAACGAAGTCAGCTTGGTTAGCTTGGCTAGGGGTGCAAGGCTCTTCACCTTGTTGCCATCAATTGCCAGCCAGTCGAGGTTCGTTGCCGCCTCAAGGCCAGTTAGGTCGGCAGCTTTGCGGTTATCCGCTGCATCGCCTGGCAGGATGAGCGACAAGCCAGTTAGCTTTTGCATCTCGCCTGCTGTTACGTCCTGTGAGGCACTGCGACGTGCGCCAAGGGTCTCAGACAGGCGCTTGTTGATTGCCGCCTTGAGGTGGGCGTCTGGGACCGCTACAGTGCTGTTGTCGCTCTTGGTGTCGGCCTCGGCGGTTTGGGCTGCATGAGCAGTGTCAGCTTTACTGGTGCTGCCCATGCCCGGCGCTTTTGGGTTTGCTTGCCCATTGGTCGTTGCGCCGTTGGCGTTATTTTGTTGTGGGGTGCTACTGCTCTTGCTGCTGATGTTTGGTTCGCCACCAGTCATGTTAGCATTGACCAGTGCACCACGGTTCACCTTAGTGCCGGCCTTCACGGTTGCACCGCTTGGGTCGATTGCCTTCGCCACATCGGCAGGCAACTCTTTACCACTGTTGGCAGCTGGGCTTCCGGCCTTGATGGTGTAGTTACTCTTGTTGTAGTCGTTGTTGTTCGCAGCTTCGCTGGTGAAGAATGGGTTGGCGCTGCGTGAGCCAGTTTGGTCGAGCGAGTTGCGCTCGAGGCCATCAATCGCCTTGCTGACCCGGCCATCCTTAGCAATGTCTGATGTCTTGCTAAAGAGGACGTCGATCGGTGCGTCGGTCTGTGCTAAGTCCCAGGTAAAGACGGTCTTGTCGACATTGGTATCGTTGCGGTAGTAGACGTTGTAGTCGAGGCCAGCAAACATCTCGTTTGTACCAACCTTTGATCCACCAACGTTGGCACCACCCTTGGTGCGGACACCGTATGCCCAGTATGGGCTGTCGCCATCCTTAGCAGTTGCGGCACGTGATGAGATGATGTTGTTGTACATCTCTGTACCCGTCGTGTCCCAGCTGAGACCCTTGGATTGCGACCAGCTCTCTGGTGCAGTACAGGTGCTGCCCTGGTAAGCGTTACAACCCTTGCTGCGGGTATCCTCACGGACGCGGATTGGGTAGGCGGTGCGTGAGATAGAGTTGTTGTAGATCTTCGTCTTACTACTACCCGACACGAGGATACCAGAGCCCGAACCCTCGATGATGTTCGAGGCGATGATACCAGTGTGTGACACCTCGTAGAAGATCGCCATCTGCACGTTAGTAAAGTAGTTGTTGACGATGTTGGTGTTAATACACCCTTCGTCACACCAGAAGCCTGGCAGCTGGTGACGTTTGGCCACAGCAATGTCGGAGTTGGTCGAGCCAGACTTCGAGTAGTCCACTACGTTGTTGCGGAAGGTGAAGTTCTCAGCGTGAGTTACCTTCACATCGGCCATGCCGCACCACGACGTACAGTAGCTACCATTGGTTTCGAAGCCAGCGGCGTTGTTGTTGCTAAAGGTGTTGTTCTCAAATACGGCATTCTCAATACGGTTTGCGCCAGCACCATTACCCCCGTTGTCGAGGAATTGGCTGTTCTTCACCACACTGCCCGACGCTTTGTCGAGGAATAGCCCCGAGTTCGAGTTCTGCGCCACGATCACATCTTGCACCAGCGAGTTCTTCCCGTTGATGGAGATGGCGATTGGCCCAGCCTTGTCATCCAGCTGTGGGTCTTTAAAGCCCCAGGTTTGGTTGGGTGCATACTGCGAAATGTTAATACCCTGCAGCTTGAAGTTCTCACCTGTTGTGGTAAAGGCACGGGTGCGCTGCGAGATCTCCGTTGTGCCAGCCGTTGGGTCTGAGCCTAGGTAGTAACTGACGGTGTCTTGCCGGCCTGGGTTGAAGTGCCCACCGCTACGCGTCGTCTGAGTGGCATCTTCCACATAGAACTTGCCTGGGCCGACCTCAGCCTTGCTCCCCACCTGCGTCAGTGGCTTGTCATTAATAAAGACCTGCTCTGGGTAGGCAGCCATACCTTCGACTTCTGGCTTGATGTTGGTCGTACAGACGTGGCAGAAGTTCTGGAAGTTGCCAGTGGCCTTCCACATATTACCTTCGCGCGACCAGTTGGTCACAACGTCGCTACCCTTCAGCCATACCTCAGCGTTGGGTGCTGCCTGCATGGTGACATTCTTCTTCGTCACAAAGAAGTGTGGCTCGCGGTAGATACCACTCTTTGCTACCACCGTTCCGCCGTCGCCGATCTTCGTGACGGCGCGGCCAAAGCTCTTGTACGGTGCTGACTCGCTTCCGTTACCCTTGTTGTCATCCCCGTTGGGTGACACCCAGGCGACGTTGGCATTCGGCACAGCGTAATTTGCCTTGATATAATTATAGTTTTTATTCAGACCGGCTGCGTTCACCGAATTGAGGCCATAAAAAAGCCCGCCTATAGCGAGCCCACTCACAGCCACAA
>CALHWA010000070.1 GCA_938036845.1 uncultured Candidatus Saccharibacteria bacterium
ATAGGTATCGAGCATCGAGAGTAGCAGGTTACGGTCGGCTGGGTCGAGGCCAAGCTCGTCGACTTCCAGCAGGGTTAGCGCTTGTGTTGTCGTTGCTACATCAATAATACCATCGCCGTTTACATCCGCATAGTCACGCACCCGCTTAAGCAAGCGATTAGCAATCCGCGGTGTGAGGCGCGCCCTCGTGGAGAGTAATCGCGACGCCTCTGGCTTGATGTGCGTCTCAAGGATAGTTGCTGCCCGCGTGATAATCTGCGCAATCTCCTCTGGAGTATAAAATTCCAGTCGATAGATATGCCCAAATCGGTCACGCAGTGGCGCTGCAAGACTCCCCGTCCGTGTCGTCGCGCCAATCACTGTAAAGCGCGGTAGATCGAGCCGGACACTGCGGGCCGCTGGCCCTTTGCCAATAACAATATCGAGCTTAAAATCCTCCATCGCCGAGTATAAAATCTCTTCCACAGCTCGCCCCAAGCGGTGGATCTCATCAATAAACAACACGTCGCCATCGTTGAGGTTGGTCAAGATTGATGCTAAGTCGCCCGCTTTCTCGATCGCAGGGCCACTGGTGACTCGCAAGCCAGCTCCCATCTCGTTGGCAATCACCGCCGCCATCGTCGTCTTGCCAAGGCCAGGTGGGCCATAGAGCAAAACATGGTCGATTGGCTCGCCACGCTTCTTCGCCGCCGCAATTGCCAATTGCAAATTCTTCTTCAGTCGTTCCTGCCCCACATACTCCGCAAAGCGCTGTGGTCGCAGCGTCACTTCAATGCGCTGCTCCTCGCTATCATCCGCGTGGCTACTGGTATCAACAATTCGTTCTATCGCCATAGATTTATTATAGCATTGGTAGTGGGGATAGATTGCATAGCAACCTCATCATATGGTTTACTATACTCATGCATACTGTCATACTTGTCATCACTACCCTATCATCCATAGCAACGATCATCGCTGCACTTATTGCACTCGTCAAGCCTGGTATGATGAGCCGCTCTACTACCATCACTCATGGCGAGCGATTCTACGCAGCAATGTACGCTTCTCGAGCACTACCACTGGGGCTACTTACAGTAGTTGCTCCCTTTGTGTTTCATGGTTCTGTGTTGCAGCTTGTCTTTGCTGCAGCAAGCTTAGCGCAAATTGGCGATGTTGTTATTGGGCTCAAAAAACAAGAGTGGGGTATGGTAATTGCACCAGCTATATTAGCTACCATATACCTTACAGCAGCGTGGCTCCTTGCTTAGGGCAAGTTCTCTTGCACTGCCAGGGCAATCTTGCCAAATAGCTCCTCACTCACACGGTGCTCGCCACTCTCTAGATGCCGTGGCCACTTTGGATCAGGAAATTCCTCCCCCTCAAAGTGTGTGCCACCAACGTAGCGTGGGTAGAGGTGCCAGTGCACATGAGTCGACTGCCCAGCCTTGACGGCATTGTTCATCAGGCATTCCCAGTTGCACACGTCTGCACCAAATGCCTGGGTAATTGCGTGCTCCATGCTGCGGATCACTACGTGGAGCTCGCGCCAATCGGTCTCATCGAGCTCACCAAGCGACGACTTATGTTCACGTAGCGTCACAAACCCTTTGCCAAGATATAGCTGATTACGATCGAGCACCACATTCCATCGATCAGTTTGCATGACCACCGCCGGGTCGTCAGTTGTTTGCTCTGCCACAAATGGGCAGATGTCACAATTTTTCATTTTTATCACCTCCTTCTCTTGCTCTATTGTAGAGGAGAAGATGCTTCTTGTCATTACTGATTATTCTGTCGCTTAAGCCACGGGTTGTTCATTTTCATAATGCGCTTACGATGAGATTTAAGAGTACCCAATCGTTTTTTGATTTCGTCCTCAGCAATACCAAGTGATTGAAAGTCATTCTCCAATGACTCCATATATTTTGGCAAGAAATCTGCCTCAAACTTCTGGAATTTCTCCCACGACATGTCCGGGTGCTCCTCAT
>CALHWA010000071.1 GCA_938036845.1 uncultured Candidatus Saccharibacteria bacterium
CCGCTCGACAGTTGTCTTGCCACACGGCACAGGCAAAACTGTTCGCGTTGCCGTCTTTGCGCCAGAAGCCGAGGTTGCAACTGCTACCAAAGCAGGGGCAGACATTGCTGGCGAAGAGGCTATCATCAAGCTGCTCGACAAAGGCACGTTAGACTTTGACGTTTTGATCGCCACCCCGCAGTACATGCCAAAGCTTGGTAAATACGCCCGTCTGCTCGGGCCAAAGGGTCTAATGCCTAACCCAAAGAGCGGTACTGTAACAACTGACATTGCAACTGCTGTGACTGAGGCAAAAGCTGGTAAGGTGGAGTACCGCGTAGACAAGCAAGCAGCGATTCACCTCAGTATCGGCAAGGTAAGCTTTGGTACAGAGAAGCTCCGCGCTAACGCCGATGCCTTCTTCACTAGCCTGCAAACTCAGAAACCAAGCTCACTCAAGGGTGTATATGTCAAATCCATCGCAGCTGCAACGACGATGGGGCCCGGTATCAAGGTTGAGCACAAACTCGACTAGTAATAAGCGTATAGCGCTCGCCATAATACTGCCAGTCGGGGAAGCTGGCAGTATTATTTATGTGCCTACCTATACATGATATGATGGAATGAGTGGTGATACTCTCATACTATTCATTCATCACCACAATAACGGAGGTGCTTATGAAAAAATATGTCTACTCACTGGTTGGGAATATTGGTTATTTTGAGCGATTTTTGCAGCCACAAACACCAGAGCAAGTTGCACAAAAGGTGAGCCAGGCTATTGCTGACCCAACTGCCCTTGATGGCAACCGTTGCTTTAGTATCTGCGTGTGGGCCCTGCCAGATGGTATTGCCCATCCAAAGAATGTACCAAAGGATAGCTTGGCTGATGGCTACTATATGCAATGCGCTGGGTCTAATACCGGCATGACTATAGAGGTGCGGGTGCCGGATCCAGACAATCACACAGCCCAGTATCCATATATCCACTATGTGATTGCCCGAGAGCCAGTGGCTGATAAAGAGCGATTCGTTCCACTCACCTGGCAGCGCGATGGCGAACTATTTACGATTCGTATTCATCCAGAAGAGGTATTTACGGGAGAAGAAGCTGGACAGATCTTCACAGATTATATTACAAAGGGCACTATACCGTCTGAATCTGTTTTACGAAAAATTGATATATAGGGAGTGGGGTATTTTGCAATGAAAATAAGAGATTATGTAAATGACTCAGCACCAAGGTAACTACGTCGTCATTGAGGGGATTGATGGCACGGGCAAATCGACCCAAGTAGAGCTTCTTGCCAAACACTATCAAAGTCAAGGCTACGTAGTGACAGTTGTGGAGGAGCCGAGCAGCGACAACCTAGCCCAGACCACACCAATTGCTCACTACCTCCGCACCATTATCAAAAATGGCAATCTCCGTCGCGATCCAGAGATTAATCTTGCTCTGCTAAGCGCTGCCCGGCATGAACTATGGGAGCACATCATCCAACCAGCACTGGAGCGTGGCGAAACTGTCCTAGCGTCCCGCAATTATTTCTCGACTCTCGCCTATCAGGGATATGGCGAAGGCCTGAGTCAAGAACATATTCGGCACATTACCGGCTTATTTACCAGCCAACGCTATCTCACGCCAGACTATCTCATCATCCTCACGCTCAACGACGAGCAGGAACGCATGCATCGTATAAAGCAGAGAGGTGCTCTCGCGACGCTAGATACCTTCGAATCACAAGACAGCGACTTTCAGCAGCGCGTCCATGATGGCTATCGCATTCTCGCGAGAA
>CALHWA010000072.1 GCA_938036845.1 uncultured Candidatus Saccharibacteria bacterium
TTGCAGCAGAGGAGAATTACCCTTCTTGCGAGAAACCCTTATGCTCTGCAGATGGATTAAGATACTCTTCGCGGTAGTGCTGAATCTGCGAGAACTGCTCGGGCGAGAGACAAAACATTGGCCTATAGCCATCAATCGCTCTACACTTCCCCATCGCAATTCCAAGCTTTTTTGCAGTATACTGCACACTATACATTCAGCCACTTCTTAAATTGTGCGACTAATCGTAGTATTCTGTCACATGGAAATTCAGGAAGTATTCTTGTGAGTGAGGATGAGGGTATTAGCGAACGAGATGACTTTTGCTTGAGACGTCATATGTGTTGAAGAATGTTTCATCGCGGGGTACCGATACTTTCGGCAATGTCGGCTGCTGAGCACGAATATAGCCATAAAGCGTTGGCCTATTTGTCGTTGATCCGCCACTATGATCATCAATAACAATGGCAGGTTTTGCGCCAGCTGCTTCGGCTGTCTTTGATACGTAATCTACAACAGCATTATAAAATTCACCAACGTCTATTTTGTGAATATAATTTTCTGTTGGGTTAAGCCCGCGTATCAGAAGTACATCCTCACCCGTTTGACTATCGTGTGTCTCAATGAGCATCGCAGCACCAACGATCCGCTCATTCTTCTTACCAGGTCGCGCTTTAATCATAAGAGAAGTAAAGTTCGGAAAGTCTTCTGCTAATGAATCGTATTTATCAGCCCAGCATGCATCGGCAATTTGTCCCGACATCTCCATCAGTATGCCTCTTGTTGGAATAAATTGTAGGGTAGTCGTACCGAGTCGTTCGGCTTTTTGCTGGTGCAGATTCATTGCCTCTTCAAGAGCACGAGTACTATTCATCTGTTTAAACTTATTTGCTTGCTTCTTATCGCTAAAGTACCGGCCATATACTTCTTGATTAACAATATGCTCTATAAACTCGCGCATACTTGCCAGTGATTCAATTGATGGCTGAACGCTCAAACCGGCCATCTCACGACGTTGATTTGGCTGTTTGCGCATCGCCCAGGCGTAAACCAGTCGACGCATTGACTGATGCAAGCTCTTATACGGTTGTAGCTCTTGAAACCCACGTGTAAAGTCAGCTGGGGAATCCATTACAAAGCGGGTAGTATCGGCAAAATCTCCTTGTTGAACTTGCTCGACATACTTCTGGAGAGCAACCTTGCGACGCTTAAGATTACTAACCTTGATATTTGCTTTTGGATCATTATTGTCAGTAGTATCAATACGATATTGTAAATCTTCTAGTTCAACAAAGATATCAGCGCGCAACTCATCGATTGCTTGACGCATACCGCCACCTTGAGGACCCGTTAGCGTGCGAGCATGCATAATATCATTTCGTAATACATCATAGCGTTCAATAACATCTGGGGTCCAGCCTATACGTTCTTTCTTACCAGCAACAGTTGCTATGCTGTAAACATCACTTGGCTGATAGAATTCCTTCATGGCAGCAATGCGACCGTCTTCGGCTGCTTGGTTATGATAACGAATTTTTTCCTGTAACCCTGCATCACTATTGCCACCCCAACGAGAACCTTTATAGCCCGTTAATGTCATGAGAACATCGCGCAAAACTGGCGATTCCTCAAGCTGTTTTGTATAGACCTCATCAAGCTCTGCCGCCTGAAAAGCTTGTCGAAATGTTTCAATCACACTCCGCAACTCAGTAATACCAGCCTCTCCTGCTGTTGTAACACCAAGCTGACGCACTGTATCCGGAACATTACCATCAAGCATCTCTTGAAGTAGTTTCACCCGTGAAACTGTTGCTGAGCCAAAGAATTCTTCTGCTCGCACCATAGAATCAGGACGCTTGTCTCCCATAAGTTCGCCACACCGAGCAAACGTCTCATCAGAAACGTCTGATTCGAGAAGTACTTCATAGCGATCAGTCAACCCAGCAGCAAATCTCTGTTGATCAACAGCCATGCTATCAAGCATTGTAAAGACCATATCAGCTGAACCATGGTCAATAAGTGCAAGCGAGACGGTTGTGCGATCAACACTAGGGTTGTTCTTTATAATACGCTCAAGATCATCCTCATTTAGCCCTTTATGCCGAGCTATATAACTTACCACTTTTGTAATATCAATACTGTTCCATCTATCTTCCCGCGGGCTATTTATTGCCATAAGTACGTCATCAACATCGCCATAATCTATCATATGGCACAGCACACTATCCACATCAGCAATCTGCACCTCTTCTCTACGTAAAGCTAAGCCTCCCTCCCCTGCTTCAACCATTCGATGCGCTAATTCATCGTTTAATTCTGTAAAGTTTTCCAGGCCAACCTGAGACACCCATTTGTGACCTGCCTGTGTCATGCGCTTTGTGATATCATCATAATCAATGCCGGGGAATTGTTTGAGCCGAAAAGGCACTGCAATTGAACCAATATCACATATCTGCTGCGCAATAGTGGGGTCGAGTTGACCAAAATACTTAAGGCCAACCAACAGCGTCACCTCATCTCCAGAGTCAAGCATTTTTTGTGCATCCTCCGTAGTCAAGTCAAGATGCGCAGTCGGCTTAGATTGCTCTCGACAGCTGATATAATCCCGAATCTCTTCAACTGTATGACTCTTTTGTGCAGATAGCTCAGTCGCGTCAATACTACATTTTGCTAGCACCGCCGCAGTTGGAGGTATGTCTTTCTGCGTATTATCTTCCCTGTTTGTATCGACAGGCATATTTGACTCGTGCAATAGCGTGCGTTTTCTTGCTGTCTCTCTATTTGGCATGTGACAATAATAGGATAATTGTAAACCAATGTCAATCAGCTGTATATGAACCATTTTATTGTTCCATAGACACAGCTACTTACCTTAGCGATTGAAGATCTGAGACGCTCCGCACAAAGGCCGCCTTACCTGCCGTATACGCCTCTCTGTTGTGTCGATACTGCTGTGCCAGCTCATGTTTGAGTTTGGTATACTTCTCACGCAAGACGCAGCTACTCCGCAAGCGATCACGAAAGATAATCTTTGGCGATGGCATCGCATCTACCTGCTCGACATGGAGATGGTACTTCTGGCGTAGCGGATCATCCACGTCGTATCCTTTGCCAAACTCCATTGTCAGTTCCGTCTCAGCATTAGTCATATTTTCGTAGCCAAGCGGGCGAAGCTTCTCTATCAGCCGCTGCTTCGCTCTACTATCAAGCTTGCTCACAAGGAGTAGGCTATCTATGATTGGTTTGGCTGCCAATCCCGGCACCGCTGTGCTACCAATATGCTTGATGGCACACACCTCATCACCTAGCGTACCACTTACCCGCGCTGCCTCAGCCATGAATAACTGTTGCCACCGTTCATCATATGGTACCACCTCTACAGGAAAGAGCTGACCAATTTCTTCTGGTGTCATGGTGTCGAATGTGCTCATCGTGGCTACCTCTCTATATAAGTATGTTCCCCTTCATGCAGTCGCACTGTTGGCACCGCAGGAAACGCCGTTGCGAGCGCATCGGCATCTGCAACAGTACGCCGCTCTGCAGGATTATCGGCATTATAGTGGACAACAACATTCATTGGTAGGATGGCCGAACCAGTATCAATCCCTTGATGACTCAAAAAATGCTGTGCAAGATAGTTCGCTCCAGCCGATGAGCCAATATAAACTTTGCCACGTAGTAGTCGCTCCACCTCTGAGAAGTCATGGAGTTCTTGCAAAAGTCGGGTTGTTCTACCACCGTGAACGTAGATAATATGAGCGCGTCGAACTTGCTCAGCAAAGCGGCTTTTGCTTGCCAATTCTCGTTTCGCTCCAGGAAAATATTGATTATACCAGCCCGCCCAATCATCAAACTTCTGTTGCCATTCTCCGTGTGGGCTAGCAAAGAACACATCAAGAATCTTAAGTTCATCTTGCCGTCCTGCAAAGAAATTTTGCAAATAGCTACCAAAGTTGCCCACCCAACGCTCTGCACCACCACAGAGGATATATGTCGTTTTTGTTAGCTTCACTTCCTATCGCCTTCCACCATCAACTGGTATTACGGTGCCCGTTATATACCTTGCTGCATCACTCGCAAGGAAGACGATAACTCGTGCAATGTCACGAGGATGAGCAATACGACCAAGAAGAATCTGCTTTTTAGCGTCTGCTATGACATCACTTGGGAGGTCTTTATTCATGTCCGTGTCCACCCAACCAGGAGCAACACCATTCACTCGTATATAGGGTGCATACTGCGTAGCAAGTGTCTTTGTTATTGATTGAACCGCCGCTTTGCTAGCAGCATAGTCTATATTGTCGGGATAAAAATCAAACATCCCGGCTGTCGATGCGACATTGATTATAGATCCTTGGCCGGCAGTTTCTTGTATCATACACCCAAAGATCTTCCCCGACAAAAGAACACCATAGACATTTGTATCAAAAATCGTTCGATAGTCCGCAAAAGTATGCTCTTTATATGGTTTGTCGATAATGATTCCTGCGTTATTAACAACGACATCAAGCGACGAAAAAGTACTTTCTATGCGATCCGCCATAGCTTGCACCGCAGCTTCATCAGATACATCAGCCTGAATCGCGATAACCTTCACTTTGTAACGATCATTCAACTCATGAACTATCTTTTGTACACTATGCTGGGCAGATGATTTATAATTCATAACCACATTCGCCCCAGCATGAGCAAACTCTTCAGCAGTTGCACGCCCGATACCTCTTACAGCTCCCGTTATAAGTACTGTTTTGCCCGCCAATCCATCCATTGCTATGCTACCTCTCCCTTATTTCTATCAATGAAATCATTGCTGTATAGATACCGTAATAACACCATCGCAATTCTATCCTCGCGCATGTCACCTTTCAAAGCCATTTCGCGCACCTCATCGTACGAGAATCACAAGTCTGTCTGAATCACTTCGCCATCCTCAAGTTGCTGCCCATCATCACTTTTTATAAAATTCGTTGCAACAAATGTATATAAATCCCACTTCACCGTCGCACCAAGTGTCGAGGTGTGAATAAGCTGCGGGTCGACAATCGTGTAGCCCGTCTCTTCTTGCACCTCATGCACAGCCTTCGTCGTCGCGGCTTGAATTATATCAATATGTTGGGCGCGAGCAGCTTGGTAGTCAGCACGTGAATCAAACACCTTACCCCCTGGCAGGCGATAATCATATCCATCCAGCTCATGACGAAATTCGCGGGTGAGCAAGATTTTGCCACTGTTTTGATCATCAAGTATAATGCGCACTCCTGGCGCTCGCACCACTCTTTCCCAGCCCTTGTCATTATGTTGGACATCAAACATCATGCCTGCAAAAGCTGTGTGCCAGCCCATTTTTGCTTCATCTCCACTGTTATGCGCTGTGTCCTTTTCTGTCAGGAGTCTTTCTCGCGTCATACCGATCCTCTACTAGGCAAAGTGTTACCGTTCCTCTATCATCTGCACCACACCCGTCTCGTTATACCGCTGGTAGGCAGTGAGAATCTGGCGTGTGGCGTCATTCGTATTGAGCTGTAACGCTTCGTCTAGCGAGAACCACTGGCCTGTCGCTACTTCCTCAGTATCGGTATGCGATGCCTCGCTTTGCCATTGCTTGAGGCAAAACACCACGGTAAAGGCTTGGGTGTCGCCATCAGGATAATGATACACCCGTCCTGGGCCAGACTGCGTTGCAAAGAGCTCAAGGTCGCTGGCGCGCGCAGTGATTCCTGCTTCTTCACGTAGTTCGTGCAGTGCCGCGCTGGTGTAGCTATCACCCTCCTCGACGTGTCCGCCTACTGTGCTCCAGCGGTCGAAGGCTTTGGCGTAGATGAGCTTGACGCGCCCTGCTTCATCAACAGGCAAGACATCAACAGTTGTCGTGAGTAATTTCTTATCCCCAACCTTTTGGCGCAACTGCCACACATACGACCCAACGTACCCCATATTCACACTCCCTTCTCTGCCACCAGCAGATAATCAATGGTACTTTCTATTATGATTTTAGCATATTCGTTGAGGATGAGGCGGCTAGCTCCACACTACTCGTCCGCACGAGAATCTCCTCCTTGCTGGAGGGTGCTGGCGAGCAAAGCCCAGGCAGCGAGCATGGCGTAGTTTGTGATTGCGCCAGTAGCGACCATGCGGTGGATGGTGGTAATTGGCAGCCACTCAGAGATAATTTGCTCGGTGTCATCTGGCTGATGTTGGTGGTTCGTCCCAGCATATTCGCCGTAAACCACGTGGAGCTTCGCGCTGGTGCGGCGGTTATCGGCATAGAACCAGCCACATTCCCGCACATTCGTCATGGCAATGCACGACTCTTCAGCCAGCTCTCGCTGCGCCGCCGCGCACACATCCTCACCCGCCTCAATCTTCCCGCCCGGGAACTGATACAACACCTCATCCACCGGGTACGAATATTCTTGCTGCACCAAAATATTATCGCCTCGTCGACACACCACGATCACCCCACCATGCCCGTGGTAGGGATAATGGATATAGCGGATTATCTTTCCATCTGGCAGCTCTACTGTATCTTCTGCGACAGTGAGTCGAGGGCTCTCGAAGAGCGTCCGCGACGACAGCATGCGCCATTTTTGCAGGTGGTGTGATGACATTGTTGGTAAGATATGGAGAATAGCTTTACCTATTTGACCCTTTCTTGATGAAATTCATTTTTTCTTAACCCTAGGAATACGGCGACGAGACAACACTGTAATCAGCCACAAACAGCCACTACATAGGACAAATCCAATTGTCGCAGGGGCAATCACCGCCAGACCAGCTTCACCAGAAAAAGTTATACTCCATAGTAATTTACCGGCAGCCATTAACGCCATAACGACCACGCCCAACCAGATATTTCGCCACCACAATGCCGCTGCTAAAGCACTAAAGGATAATGGTATAAGCAATGTGAGGAAAATCTTACCAAATGTCCATTCACCCTGCAGATACTGCTGCTCAACTTGTAAAAACTGTTGTACATGTGAACTCGTTTCACTGGTCGGGGCAAACCACCCCATGCTGGTCAAGGTCAAGAATATCACCATCATTATCCCTGCCCAGCTCCGCCGATAGGCGAACCAACAAAATGGTATCAAGAATAACGGACGAATATACCAGCTTAGCTGATTATGGTGCCGCTGCCACAGCCAATCCCAAAAACTCGGAGTCGTAAATGCCACGGCGATGAATAGTATAATTAGGCCAGCAAATAAGATGGCGATGAATGTGTCATACTTTTTTATCGCAGCCATCATACAGTAAACTATAGCACATGTTATAACTACTCAAAGTATTTCTTGAGTGTCACTGTATCGCCCACCCGCGCTTCACGCGTCGTCTTGAGGTTGGTGACGATGTAGCCGATTTCGCCGGTGCCAAGCAGTGGGTCGGGCTGCATGGTTGGGCTGAGGTGCCCTACCTCCAGGGCGAGGCCGCGGGCTCCGGTAGCCATCATGGTGATGTCCGCACCTTTCGGTATCGTGCCATCTACCACTCGCACGTAGAGGATAACCCCCCGGTAGTCGTCATAGTAGCTATCAAAAATCAGGGCACGCGTTGGTACGGCTGGCCTATCACCCCCCTGCGCGGCCATGCGCTCAGCCTGCAGCGCTAGCGGTGACACCGGCGCTGGGATACGCTCGACGATAGCCCGCAGCACCTGTGGTACATTCTGGCCAGTCTTAGCCGAAATATGAATAATATCGCTCTCATCGCAGCCGAGCAGATTAATCACCTGCTTAGACACGCGTGGCACATCGGCTGCTGGCAGGTCAACTTTGTTGAGCACCGGGATGATGGTGAGATCCTGCTCCATCGCGAGATAGACATTGGCTAGTGTCTGCGCCTGAATCCCCTGGCTGGCATCCACCACCAGTACCGCACCTTCGCAGGCCTGCAAGCTACGCGATACTTCGTAGCTAAAATCCACATGGCCAGGGGTGTCAATCAGGTTGAGGTCGTAGGTGCCGGGCTGGAGTGCGGTATTATTGCTATGGCTTCGTTTCGATGCTGGCCCGCTCGCTGTCTGCGCACTGGTAGGGTTTGCATCCTCCGCACCATACTCATACTTCATCCGCACCGGGGCGAGCTTGATGGTAATCCCCTTCTCGCGCTCTAGATCCATGCTATCGAGCAACTGCTGCTTCATATCCCGCTTGGTAACGGTGCCCGTCAGCTCCATCATGCGGTCGGCCAAGGTACTCTTGCCGTGGTCGATGTGGGCGATGATGCAGAAATTACGGATATGTTCCATACGCTAGCGCTTCCAGTTCCAGCCAAGGTTAATTCGCCCAAAGAAGATCTGCCGCAACCGATTAAGCACTGGCTCGGCCTCTTTAAGCCGCAGTCGCCGGCTGAACCATATATAAACCGCAAAGCTCACTACTGTGATCATAATAAATTTCGGGAAGGCAAGGAAGAAACTCTTATCGTTCGTGCCGAAGGGGATCATCACCACACTCAGGTAGGCAGCCAAACCAGTTGGCACTGCAGCAATGACCATCTTGTAGATGCTGTTGATGAAGCCACGATCAAACAGCCTCGGCATGCGCCGCCCCATGAAGAAGAAGAGGACAATCACCTCTACCACGGCAGTGATAGACTGTGCCCAGGCTAGGCCATAGCCTGGGTTTTGGTTCTTTGACCAGAGATTTACCAAGATAATCGCCAAGATAATATTAAACCCAATCGCAAAGAACGAGATATAAAGCGGCGTCTTGGTATCTTGCTGCGCGTAGAAGCTACGGGCTGCAATATGATAAATCGTGCGGAAAAATATCGTCAAAACCAGCACACCAAGAAAGCCCGATATCACCGGGTCACCCCCGTTGTGGATAAAGCTCACCACATAGCCCCGTGCAAAGTAAGTAATGACCGCCACTGGCAATGCCAGCCAAATAATCACCCGGATCATCACCTGCAACTCCTTGCGGAAGAGATCCTCGCGCCCTGCCCCCAGGTGCTCCGTCATTTGCGGAAAGGCTGCGTTGCTAATCGCTACACCAATCAAGTTCACTGGCATCAACGACAATGCCGACGCCTGCTGGTAAGCCCGCACCGTCCCATCAGCCATACGCGAGGCGAGGTTTGTCTCCACAAGGCCATTGAGGTAGTCAATCCCTTGGTCGAGTGAACGCGTCCGCAGCAAGCGCAGCACCTGGCGAAAGCTCTTGTTCCTCCGCCTGATCGTAAAGCGATAGTCAAAGTCCAGCCCCAGTAGGCCGATCGAGCTCACAATCAACTGCAGCACTGAGCCTAGCACCACACCCAGTGCCACACCCATAATGCCACCCTCAAACACTTGCCAGCCAAAGATATTAATACCGTTCGTAAAGAAGGTTGCACCAATGATGATACCAATATTGTAGATCGTTGGCGCCAGCGCATAGAAAGTAAAGCGCCCAATCGCCTGCTGCATGCTCGCAATGACGGTAGAGATAGAGAAGAGGAATGGATTGACCGCAATCACGCGCATCATACTCACTGCCAGGCTCCGCCCCGACTCGCTGAGCCCCGGCCCCACCACAACATTCACGAGCGGCTCGGCAAAGATCATAATCAAAATACTTGCCGCTAAGGTGGTGAGCGCTAAGAAATTGATCAAGCTCGAGCTCAGATCCCACGCTGACTGCTTATTGCCTGATGCCAAGCGCTGGTTGAACACTGGTATAAAGGATACACTCAATGCCCCAGACACCAGCACAAAGAACATGAAGTCGGGGATAGTAAAGGCTACGGTATAGGCATCAGCACCCACTTTGTAGGTGTCGTAGTACATACCATTGATGAGCCGCTCACGGTACATCCCCAAGACGCTCGACAGCAGTGTCGAGCCCGCCAGGAGGGCAGCAGCATTCTTGATGTTTAGTTTGCTATTTGCTTTGGCGACGACTGAGCGGACACGCCGACGATTTGCTCCATGTGCCACTGATACCTCCCTGCTCCTAGTGGAGCTTGGCCTCCATTGGCAAAGTGGCATCTGCCATCGCAGCCTTAGCTTCATCTTCTTCTAGTGTTTCGTGAACAAGCAGCTCATCTTTGAGCTTCTCTAGCGCTGGACGGTTGTGCGAGAGGACAATCTCAGCACGGCGAGAAGCCTCTTTGATAAGCGCCTCTACCTCGTGGTCAATCGCCTCAGCAGTCGCATCACTATATGGTCGCTCGTGGGTGATCTTATCGAACACCATACCACCGTTATCTTCATGGAAGACCTGGTCGCGGAGCTTTGCACCCATGCCCTGCTCAATCACCATATCACGGGCAATCTCCGTCGCTTTGCGTAGATCACTGCCCGCTCCCGTCGTAATACCATCATCGCCATAGATCAACTTCTCGGCAATCCGCCCACCCATTGCTCGGGCCAGGATATCCTTAAACTCGTATACATTGGTGTAGCTTTTGTCTTCTGGGGGTAAGAACCATGTCACGCCACCCGTACCACCACGCGGGATGATAGTCACCTTATGCACCGGATCGCTATCCGGCAAGACGTGCCCCACAATAGCATGACCCGCCTCGTGGTACGCCGTGAGTTCTTTCTCATGGTCGGTCATTACCTTGGCTTTGCGCTCGGGACCAATCGCCACCTTCTCAAAGGCCTCGGTCAGGTCTTGGTTGGTGATCGTCTTCTTGCCGCGGCGCGCTGCAATAATCGCTGCTTCGTTGGCCATGTTCGCGAGGTCGGCACCGCTGCTACCGGCTGTCTTGGCAGCAAGCTTGTCGAGGTCAACCGATGCATCGGTTGGTTTGTTCTTGAAGTGCACCTTAAGGATTGCCTCACGGTCTTTGCGCTCGGGCAGGCTAATCGTCGTATGGCGGTCAAAGCGGCCTGGGCGCAACAATGCTGGGTCGAGCACATCGGCCCGGTTGGTTGCCGCTAGGATAATCACGTTTGTATCAGCCTCAAAGCCGTCCATCTCTACCAAAATCTGGTTCAACGTCTGCTCGCGCTCGTCGTGACCGCCGCCCATGCCAGAGCCACGTTTACGTCCCACGGCGTCAATCTCATCAATGAAGATAATGGCTGGCGCATTCTTCTTGGCCTTGGCAAAGAGGTCGCGTACCCGGCTTGCCCCCACACCAACAAACATCTCCACAAACTCTGAGCCACTAATGGAAAAGAACGGTACGTTAGCCTCGCCTGCAACCGCTCGCGCTAGCATTGTCTTACCAGTACCGGGGTTACCGACGAGGAGAATCCCTTTAGGAATCTTAGCGCCGAGGCTCTGATATTTCTTGGGATGCTTAAGGAAGTCCACCACCTCTTGCAAATCTTGCTTGGCGTTTTCGTTGCCAGCAATGTCATCAAATACTACCCGCTCTTTATCAAGGCCATACAGCTTGGCCTTACTCTTGCCAAAGCCCATCGCTTGGCTATTCTGCCCCTGGGCTTGGCGCATCATAAACATAAAGAGAACACCAAACAACACGACCGACAGGACAATTGGTGCGAGATTCCAAAACAATAGGCCCGTCTGTGACTCATTTTGCACCTTCACCTCTGTTTTGTCGTGCTTGAGCCCTTGGGTATAGATAGTGCCGTTTTCTTTGAGGCTGCGCTCGGTTGGTTTAGACTGGCCTTTGGGCGTAACAGTCAGCTCATTGCCTTGGATCTCGATCTTGGCAATTTTGCCATTATTTGCTCGGTTCACCACGTCCGAGAGCGGCACCTCCTTGAGGTTGGCCTGCGGCGAATTAATCGCCCAAAATGCCAGCACACCCAGCACCACAATCGCCCAAAACAGCCCTAGACGCAGGGCATTGGTCGCTTTCGACGGTTTTTTATTCATCAGGGAACTCACTCCTTTCGTTCGCTTGCATTCTCACACAGTAATCTGATCTATTGTACCACTTCTACAGTGAATTGCCGAGGGCCAAACTGCAAATACACTCCATCGCCCACCACATGGCGGCTACCTGGACGAGCAGTCTTGATGGCTAGCACCGCACGCTCAAGCCGCGGACGGGTTGGGCGCGGCGCACCCGCCCACATAATCATCGCACCCAATAGTTCCTGAGCGCTTGCTTCGTCGATCATAATCAATCCATAGCGCTCAGCCGCAAACTGCGGCAAGAGGTGTTGCACTTCATCATTAATCGTATGGCGCAGGGCGAGTTGCCGATGTCGCAACGAGGTAATCTGCGCCGCCTGCTCTGCCGTGAGGAGCCGCTGAATGCAGCGCCGCAGCCGATTGCGCGTGTAGCGGTCACTCGCATTCGTCTCATCCTCTACCCATTCCAGGCGATGAGCCAGTGCATAGGCGCGAATATCTGCCTTGCGCCAGCCCAGTAGTGGCCGCTCCACCCCAGGACGGTTCAGCACGGCCAGCCCACGCCAGCCCGTCCCACGCACCAGGTTAAGCGCCACTGTTTCTACCAAATCGTCCAAGTGGTGTGCTGTTACCACTGGTGCTTGGTACTGCGCTGCTGTATCGAGCAAAAAATCATACCGAGCCTCTCGCGCTGCTGCCTCGCTCGCATCTGGCCCAAGCTCAAGCCGGGTAGACACAAAGGGTAGTCCATAGCGCGCCGCCAGTGCTGCTACAAAGCGCGCATCCGCCGCCGATGCTTCACCCCGGATCCCATGATCGACATGCGCCACAATCAATGGCTCCGCTGCCTGCGCTGCCATCACATCCAAGAGCACTACACTATCCACACCACCAGACACTGCAACAAGATACGCCATGGCAATAGTATATTCATTTTGCAAAGAGGAGTAAATACTAGTTTTATTATGTGTAATATGCTAGGCGTACAACACACACAAGCCGCCCAAGAGGAGGAACGGCGGCTTGCATGATAGAGGAGGAGGTAGCGTGTGCTACTACAGGTAGTATGCCCCGTCTTGCTTAAATGGAGCTGAAAGTGGACACTCTTTGCTATTTTAGCAATACACCGATGCAAGCCAGCGCGGCAGAGTCTTCACCAGTGAGCTTCTTGTAGGCTCTAGAGTCTCGCAATGTGGTCGCAGCTTTTCGTCATATACAGCAAAGCAATGGGCTGCGCCCTATGCAATTTGCATCATAATATTCTCTGTTTTTATGAAGAATGCGGTAGTATATTCAATTTTTTCTTTTTCTCCTAATTACCCAGGTTTTAGCAATTTCTACTCTTTTCCTCTATACCGCTCTACTCTCAGAAGTAGCAGAAAATAAAAAAGACTAATGCGATGGTGTCGAGCTAAAAAGCTCACAATCCTAGACTATTACGCAGTCAAAACTAAGAAAGCGAAAATACCTCAGCTACAAAACAGATCTCTCTACTTACGCGACAGCTTACTCGCCGCCGTTCGCACTGCCTCGCTCCACGTCAGGAAAACGTGTGGGAGCTCTGCTAGCTGCTCAGCAGTGAGGTCGTGCTTGATAGCGAGCGTGACCTCTTGGATGAGCTCACTAGCATGCGGAGCGACGATCGTCCCGCCGAGCAATACCCCTTGTTTGTCGCTAATGAGCTTGACGAACCCCTCGCGGAAGTCACTTGTATTGCTGCGAGCAATCATCCCGAGCGGCACCAACACCTTGTTGATCTTGAGATCGCGCTTAATACAGTCATCTTCATTAAAGCCCACACTAGCTACCTCTGGATAGATAAAGGTGGCGCGTGGCACCAGCTCGTAGTCGAGCGTCATTTGCGATTTGGGGTGCAGGATGTTGTGCGCCGTCAGCCGCCCCTCACTCAAGACGGTGTGGGTTGGCACATCATTACCTAGCACATGGCCCGCCGCATAGATATGCCGCACGTTGGTCTGGAAGAATTGGTTGACCTCAACACCGCCATCAGGCGAATACGTTACCTCGGCATTATCAAGCCCAATATCAATGGTTGGCTCTGGCTTGGTTGCTACCAAAACACGCTCTACCTCCATCGTCCGCTCAATACCACCACGGATGTATTGGACGATCACATTACCACTTGGGCCACGCATGAGGGAGCGAATCGTCGTTTGCGTTAGGACTGACAGTGGTTGGTCGCGCTGCAGGAGGCTGCTCACTGCCTCACTGACCTCTTCGTCCTCAGTTGGCAAAATGCGCGATGACTGCTCTGCCACCGACACCGTGCTGCCAAAGGTTGCAAAGAAATGCGCCAGCTCAATCGCCACCGTCGTTGCACCGATGATCAACAGGCTGCGAGGCGGGCGGCTCAGCTTGAGGGCAGCACGCGGCGTGAGCCAGTCGATTGTCTCAATGCCCGCAATCGCTGGCTGGGTCACGTGTGCCCCTGTCGCGATCAAGATATGCCCCGCTGTTACTTCATGGTCGCCAATCGTCACGGTGTGCTGGTCGCGCAAGACACCTTTGCCGTAGAATGTGTCAATCCCTTGTTGGTTATAATAGTGCTCGTTATCGCCCGCACCAGTTCGCTCTACCACTGTATTTTTCCAATGCTGGATGGCCGGGTAGTCAAAATCCACTCGCGATGTATCAAGCCCAAACTGGTGACCGCGTTGGATGCGATTGTAGAGTTGTGCCACACCCAGCAACGTCTTAACGGGGATATCTCCCCAATTGGGCGTTTCACCACCAAATGTATCTGCCTCAACCAGCCCCACCTTCTTATCTGCCCGGGCCGCCACCAAAGCTGCAGTACTGCCAGCTGCACCACTACCCAGCACCAACAAATCATAATCGTAGCGTGGTCGTCGTATCATGTGGTGGTTCTCCTTAACTCCTGATTGGGCGTTTTCTCTATTATACCACTGGCCTGGGCAAAAAAGAACGCCAAAACACTCGCCTGAGCCCTAGCCTTCTTGCCAATTCTCTGCTATAATGCGTCATGTTTGGCACCGTAGCTCAGCCGGTTAGAGCGCAGGACTCATAAGCCTGAGGTCACTGGTTCGATCCCAGTCGGTGCTACCAGATATGATAGGCGGCGTGCAGTGAGTATGCCGTTTTATTTTTTGTTCATGATTACTACTTAGCTTGCAGTGTATAGATGAATATCCTAAAGAGATATTCAATTTTGAGACCGAAACGAGAAAAGACACGCGAGGATAGAGTGCAATGGAGTGCAGAGTGCTCAATCACTCATCACGTGCATCATCCCCCATGAGCAAAAGCACCTCAGGCGCATCACCCAAGGTGCTTTCGATCGTTTAGAGTTCTACCTCTGCTAATTTGCTGTGGCGCGCGGCAATGAATGCCCGCAGCTCTGCCATACTACGCGACCGATTCCAAGTAGCGAGTATGGTTTCTTTCGTCTTTTTTTCGCATATCTACCCTCTTTTTGTGTTGTCATTATCGACCTACCTCGATCCTAGCATATATACGAACAAAATGCAAACAAATTATTTCTTATTTTAGTTTTTCTTGTTTATCCCTGTTATCTCGGTATCCCTCACCATTCTAGGGCGGCCCTTTGCTTGCCGTACTATACGCCACCTCTCAGCCTATTTTGTTATCTCTGCCACGCGCTTACTTCTAAGTTATTCGCCAAGATGGCACGAGCCGTTGCTGG
The DNA here is from genome assembly GCA_938036845.1 of uncultured Candidatus Saccharibacteria bacterium. GTDB lineage: Bacteria > Patescibacteriota > Saccharimonadia > Saccharimonadales > Saccharimonadaceae > Saccharimonas. Next base: position 15,433 of record CALHWA010000072.1, read on the forward strand.
CTACACCAGAGGTGTGAACAGCGCTCACCGGTTCATGCCTGAGGTGAGACTCCACCAACTCGCATAGCACTCATGGCATACTGCTAACCATCAGTAGTAGGGCTAATAGGGTGCTGAGACCAGCGCCAAACTTATTCTTCTTTCCACCTTCCCAAGACACCAAAGCAAAAACCCTACCGTATGGTAGGGTCCTTACCTTGGTTGCGGGGGCAGGATTTGAACCTGCGACCTGTTGGTTATGAGCCAACCGAGCTAACCGGGCTGCTCCACCCCGCGTTACGGTTCTTATTCTACCAGTGATGAATGCCGATTGTCAAGGATTTACCGCCTGAATGTCAAGATTTCCGCTCCTCGCCTGCTATTTATCCTTTTGCTGAGCCTGCTCAGCTGCACCACCAAAGAGGAAGGTCACCCACTGCTCGAGGTTGCTACTCTGTGTATCGGGGTTAGCGGGCTTGTCGGTTGGTGGATCGTGCGCCTCAGCACTATTCTTAGGTAGCACGATCACCTTCTCGCCAGGTGCCACGAGGCCGAGCTTCTCACGGGCAGCAAGCTCTTTGTACTCGTCACTCTCACGGAAGTTCTTTTGGTATTGCAGCGTTTGCGTCTCAAGCTCGGTGAGGACAAGCTGCCGCCGTTTCGTCTCTAGCTCGCGCTGCTGCGTGTAGTTCTGCTGGAGACGTGCCACCGACTGCCAGGCAAGGTATGTCGCAATCACGAGCGCAAGCGCCAGCACAATGGTATTGAGCTGGAGATAATCATGCTTGATCTTGTAGATGATGTGGCGCTTGGTAGTGTCGCTGAACACAAACTTCATAGGCTTCTATTATACCGTAGACCGCGCAGTTGCTGCAAAAGCTGCGGGCCAGCAAAAAACACGCTGCGCACCACAATTTTGGTTAAAAATCGCTCATAGACTTGCCAGGTGTCGACCTCTGTGCTATAACCAATGCAAGATGACATACAAACAACCTTCTCATAGGGCTGTGCTTGAGAGCAGTCCAGTGTTACTAGTAACACCAGAAACAGTAACTGCGACACAGGCAACAGCACAGGTAGCCCAACTAGCGATACAAGACAAGTTATTTGATGACAACATTATTCCTCATTCGGCCGATCATGAACAAACCGAGCCTATACCCGCAATATATACCAACACTCATACCATAGGTGGCTCTACCTCTGAAACGCAGCCAAAGAGGCCTACATTTGATGATCTCCTTGCCCGACAACGCTCTGTTAATGCGCTTGAGCGCAAACGCACTCGTCATTCTACCCCCGAACTTATCAATGCTTGGCGAGAGCTCGATCACGCCATTGCCAACCATCTCTTTGGCATGTCACCACAAGAATATGAAAAGTGCCGCACTGAGGCGACGGAGCAATTCTATGCAATCGTTGCATACCGCCGAAAAGTACGTGATGCCGCTAAAACCACTCACCCATCCCAAACCGCCGCTCAACACAGCAATAGGCCACGGCGAAGCGCACAAGAAAGATTTTTCAGCCCCCAGGATGCCGCCGCTGGAGAATATGTAGTGCGTCCAAAACTACCAAAAACCCCTAAGAAGCTCGACTACTAGTAGCATATACACCAACAATACGGTATAATGTGGCAAGTGGATCTGGGGGCGTAGCTCAGTGGTCAGAGCAGCGGGCTCATAACCTGTTGGCCGCTGGTTCAAGTCCAGCCGCCCCCACCATTGCAAAGATTAGTCATAGCACGCCCATAGTGGCGTGTTTTTAGTATGCGCAAACGGTATAATAGGACTATAAGCAACACGGCTAACCGCATAGACTATATCAAGCTTCCAGCCCGAGATGCTACGAAGTTGGCTACAGTAAAAGCGCTTTTACCTTCAAGACCCAGCAGGTAATACCCTTGCAGCTTGGTTGGAGTAATCACCAGGAATCTTACGATTGTATTAGCAATATCATACTATTGCTTATTGCAAAACTTCATTGCATATAATCGTTACCTTCTGCTATACTACGGATATGAAGAGCAAAAAATTATCCGACAAGATCATCATTGCATGGCTGGCAGTGCTTACCATCGGTCTTCTATCACTTATCGGCTGGGCTGTAGCACTGCAAAACAACTACCACAGCGCAGTCGACTCGCTTGGTAAGCAAGTGTTTGATCTCCAGGTGCAGCTTAATCAAAAGAATCAGCAGAAATAACCACCATGCCCGTCCTCCATCACATCGCGCTCTCAGTGCGCAGCGCTACTGCGAGCATCCAATTCTACAAGCGCCTTGGCTTCACTGAGGCAGTTGTGTGGCGTGCACCAGACGGCACGCTAAGTATTCATCAGCTGATAAACTCCAGCGGTGTAATCCTCGAGCTCTTTGCCTATGCTCACAATACGCACCGACAACAAGCACAGCCAGCGATCGGCAATGATCTCGAAACAGTCGGCGTCAAGCACATTGGCCTCAGTGTTGATGATCTCGATCTCGATGAGTTTCACGCAGCAGCCCTTAGCTGGAGTGAGCCAACTGATATTGTCATGGGACGAACTGGCCTTCGCTACTGCTTCATCAAAGACCCAGACGGCAACTGGGTGGAAATTGTTGAAGACAAGCGTGGCCTCATACCAGGCATGGCAGTCGTGGATATGTCGCCCCGCTAGCAGCTTATGTGCTCACATCTCTTCTTACGCCCCTCTCGCTGCGAGAGGGGCAAAACGAGAGAAAACCACAACTCACGCTGAGCGCCGCTCTCTAGCGCTCTGAGCGGTGCGAGAGCGTCCTTCTCTATACAAACTTAGTTATCGTCACGCGGTATAGGCCCACGGCTTGCTTCATCTCATACTCTACTTGCTTTGCAGCCCTCTCTTACACTAAGTCAACAAAAAAGACCCTTCTGTTACAGAAAGGTCTTTTTTCATATACACGTGTCCGGGTTATTTGGTTGCTTTAGCAGCCTTTTTGGTGGGCTTTGCCGCGTCTTTCTTGGCAGCAAAGGGGAACTTATTGCGTGAGTGCTCCTTCACATAGTAGCCCGCAGGCATGTCACACGGCTCACCCTTGCCGTTGTTTGGTGATTTGCAAAAGTAGTAAATCGTCCGCTTTACGCCACCGCGCAATACCGCATCTTTTTGCGTGTGCAAGTAGTATGTAGTACCATTCGAACTAGTATATTTGTAAGCCATAGTGCTCCTCCTATTTGATCTTACAAAACCTAGCCTACATGCTCACAAAATGGATGTCAACACTTTGGCAGCGATTTTTTACAGAGATGGCGACCATAGACGCGCGATTTTGCTTTTTGCTTATGGTTATTTTGTATGATAGATGTTGGTACTATTTTTGTACGATAAACAGGGGTCAAGCATAAATTTTATGGAGCGTCTAGCGAACGCCCACTCAAAGCCATCTTGCGTGTTGTACGTGTTGTAAATTATGTTGTAGTTTTTTATTTTTTGGCTATTTATTTTGCTGCTCGATACTGAATGCGCAGCATAATCCGCAAAATAATCATCCCCACAATACGCCCAAGAATGGCTGAGATGACCACGCCAGTAAGGAGAATTGTCCAGCCAGCGAAATCGGGCGACCATAGCGGTGCGCTGAAGTTGTAGTGGTAGAGGCTGGTGTCGGGCATCTTGGCAGTTTGGAGGCCAGCATTGGTGCTACTAAGCTTGCCCAGCTCTTCGTAGACGCAGCGTACATAGTCGATCGACCAGCTATGGAAGCGTGGCTTACACACTGCATCGGCCTTAGCGTTGGCGGTTTGGCCGGCGCGGTTGGTGGTGCTCATCGAGGCGTTGAGCGCAGCCTTGGCGTCGCGATTGTACTGCTCTTGTAGGTAGATTGGGCCAGTATCGGCATTCATATGGGCAGAGGAGTACTGCTGGAGGTCGGCGATGCGCTGGCGGATCTGCTCCATATTGCCCGCCTTATCTGCCGAGAGAACTGCCCGCCGCCGCTCGGTCATCCCCACATTATTGAGTCGCAAAAAGGTTGCAGACAGCACGAGCAGCACCATAAGCAGTAGCACCAAGTGCCACATCTTGATGCGCCGGAGTCGCTTCATCGACCGCTTGACTTGCTGTTTGTTTGCCATGCTATGTACCCTACGTATGCCCACTTATGCTTTGGCTCTAGTATAGCATAACCTCAATATTGAACCCAGTAGCGCGAGGTGGAGCAATCGCACTCTTTAGCTACCTCTGGTGGTTTTGTGCCAGAGGCGGTACAATGGAAGGTATGAATATCTACTTCTCTGGAATCGGCGGCGTGGGCCTGGGGCCATTGGCTGAGTTGGCGCACGATGCAGGGCACCATGTGCTTGGCTCGGATAGCCATGTTGGGCTCGAGACACAAGAACTCGAGCGGCGTGGCATCTCCGTCTCACAAGACCAAACAGGCGAATACCTGGCCTATCGCCACGAGCAAACCCCCATCGATTGGTTTATCTATACAGCAGCTTTGCCGCCTGATCACCCCGAGCTTGTCTTGGCACGCCGACTTGGCATCTATACCGCTAAGCGTGATGAGCTCCTCACTTATCTCATCAACGAAAAAGACCTCCAGCTCATCGCCATCGCTGGCACCCACGGCAAGACGACGACAACTGGCCTGATGGTGTGGGCACTGCGCCAGCTGGGCGAGCCAGTAAGTTACTCGGTGGGTACAACATTGAGTTTTGGTCCCAGTGGTCATTACGTACCAGGTAGTCGCTATTTTGTATATGAGTGTGATGAGTTTGACCGCAACTTTTTGCAATTCCACCCTTATCTCACGCTACTGACCTCTGTTGACTATGACCACCCTGACACTTACCCTACCAAGCAGGACTACACCGATGCCTTTAGCCGCTTCCTTGAGCAGAGCGAATATACCATCATGTGGCAGCGCGATGCCGATGCGGGCGTTGTGCCACCACGGCGGCGGGCGCGTGTCTTGGAAGATGAAGATGTACAGCAATTTACACTCGCAGGTGCGCACAACCGAGCAAACGCAACACTAGTGGCAACGGCATGCAAGCAGCTCAGGCTTGGCTCACCCGAGCACATTCGAGCAGCCATCAATACCTTCCCGGGAGTGCAGCGACGCTTTGAGCGGCTTGGGCCTGGGCTGTATAGTGATTATGGCCACCACCCGGTAGAAATCGCCGCAACATTGCAAATGGCACGAGAATTGTCCGACCACGTTGTGCTGGTATATCAGCCACATCAAAACGTCCGTCAGCATGAGATCCGTCAGCAATACACCGACTGTATGGAGCGCGCCGAGCAAATCTATTGGCTGTCAACCTACCTTAGTCGCGAAGACCCAGCTCTATCCATCCTCACCCCGCAGCAACTTACTGAGCAACTAACAAACCGTAGCAGCGTTCACTATGCCGAGCTCGATGATGCCCTGTGGCACGCCATCCAAACCGCCCGCGCTGAGGGCAAGCTTGTGCTCTGCATGGGAGCAGGCACGATTGATGGCTGGGTGCGGCAGCGGCTTGCGCAAGAGGGGTAAGTACCTACCTCAAGCTATCTACACCCGTCGCAGCTGAATCATTGACAAGTATTCGCCTACTGTTAGTGCCTGTGTGGTAACTGTGATGGATTACAGCATCCTCAAACCACACACAGCCTACCGGTCATCCCCACTACCCCGCAGCTGACCGCGCTGCTGGCGGCTGGCGAGCTTGGCGTTGTTGCGCTGAGCAACCTCCTCAAGGCTCGAACCAAGCAAGTGTGCCACTGCCGTTACATACCACAAAACATCACCCAGCTCCTTAATGATTGCCTGCTTATCTGCCTCAGTTATTGTACCCTGCTGGTCGCGCAGTAGCTTCTTGAATTTCTCGAGCACCTCGCCCGATTCACCGCCCAGACCTAGCACCATACCCATTAGTTGGGCATTGGCATCACCATAGGCATAGTCACTACTCAGGGTGGTAATTGCTTGCTGTGCGTAGTCGTCGATCTTCATATATCCTCCTCTTGTTATTGATCTAAAACGTCGTCAAACTCCTCAAAAAAATACGGATCGTGAAAGAATGCCCGCGCGACAATCTGCTCCACTGCTGGTGCAAGCGTGTACTGCGCCAGCCTGTGTGGGCGTGCCCAGATAAGCCGTTCGTGCGGAGTGATATCATCAGTCGTCCCATAAAATACATGAGCAAGTGTGGTTGAGAGAATTGCCTTGTCTACCCAAACACGAATATAGCATTCGCCCGCATGCTGCAGTACTAGGTCTATAGCGCCAATCTTTTCTGCCGCTTCGCGCTGAGCTGCCGCTTGGATAGATCTGTCATTGATGTGGAGTTTGCCGTAAGGGAGCGTCCAGGTATCAATGTAGGGCTGCTTGGTGCGCTGCTGCAGCAAGACGTCGCCATTGCTATTTTGCACCACGAGCATGGTTACGATTTTAGGTTGGGTTCGAACCAGCATATTGTCTGTACTAACTCGATCGACATACGCCAAACCACGTGGTGCCAGGCTATAGCCACCTGGCACTTTTTGGACAAGCTGGTGACTAATCAGCACCTTGAGATGATAGCTAAAGAGATTGGTATCCACCCGCGGTGGGCGCAGATCACGAAAGCGAGCCATCTTGCGGTAGCACAGCACACTTAGAATACGCCTTTGGATGTGGTGGTTAATCGTATCTTGCTCAAACATATTTGACTCAAACTATCCTATCTATCCATATTTACTATAGCACGCTATGGTAGTGATATGAATAACCTGCCATACAATAGTCACCACAATAATAACCAATATAATCACACGTCAACGACTTCGCTGCCAGAACACAATTATCCACTACACACGTCACACGAACGAGGTATCACACCATCACCAGTCCAAAGTCAGCTGTGCCATATTGCACTGCAGAGTATGGAGATAAGCTGTGATCTGGCCGATGTAGTGCGCGTGCCACGCCGGCCCGGTGGCGAGCGCGAGAATGACGCAGAGCATAGTTGGTCGCTTGCCGCCCTTGCGCCAGAATTACGTGCCTGTCTCTATCCGCGGTTGGATAATGACACGGTGCAGCAATTTGCAACTGTCCACGAGCTGCTCGAGATTGCCACTGGCGATGTCGCAACGTTCGACCTTACCCCTGTGCAACTTTCCATCAAACAACAAAACGAGCAGCAAGCAGCCCACACATTATTACAGCGTCTTCCGCCCGTTATGCATCAGGGGCTAGAGCGCTACGAAGCACAAAACACACCCGAAGCACGCTTTGTACGAGCAGTCGATAAGATTCTTCCAGTAGCGATGGATATTGTTGGGCAAGGGGTGCGGGTAGTCGAAGAGGACTATGGCATTAAAAATCTTGCTGAATTGCAAGCAGCACACGACAAGCTCATCGAGAGCTTCACTCAGCGATTTGGCACAGAATTTCCTGAGCTTGCTGAGCTGTATGCAAACCTTGCTTATCATTTTGAGACATGCTATGCACAAGAAAAATCTGCCGACATGATGAGTTCTCACGTCCCTGAGCGTCCCAATCAGCTCAAAGAAGTTGAGCGTAAATTTTTAGTCAATTTTGATAAGATACCAGCAGATATTGACTCATATGATCATATCGACATCAGTCAGGGCTATCTCGCGCACAGCAGCGATGGATCGGAGACACGCGTCCGGCGTTTTGGTGATGGGCAACGTTTTGAGCTCACAGTAAAATCGGGTGGTACTGTCGTGCGAGATGAGCAAAATATCATTATTAATGAAGCAACCTTTGCTTCGCTATGGCCACTCACCAAGGGCAAGCGCATCGAGAAAACACGCTACTATGTACCCTACACCGACCCTGATAGTAACGAGCATACAATCGAGCTTGATATCTACCACGGCAACCTTGAGGGGAAGCTCGTCACTGCTGAAGTTGAGTTTCGTGGCCGCGAGACCGAGGCGACACTACGTGCTGAAACATTCTGTCCTCCCGAGTGGTGCAGCACAGATATTAGTTATGATCAACGCTACAAAAATAACGCACTAGCGAGCCAGCGACACGGCATGCTAGAGCTCAGTCAGGTGAGTATGTAATCTTGCCACGGAGCGATACTACTGGCCATTACCGGTCGTCGCTCGCACGCAGCCAATCGCCTTTCCCTCACTCATCCAGCGCTGTTCGTAGGCGGTGAGCGTCTTGTATTCATCAGGTAGTGACGACTCGTGGAGATCGAAAGATAATTCACGAATCGACCACTGACAGGCAACGAGCTGCTCCAGGCTCCAACAAAAGAAATCACGATCGTCATGCTTGAGCAAAAGCGAGCCACCAGGCCGCAACAGCTGCTCGTACTGGCGCAAGAATGTTGGGTGAGTAAGACGCCGGCCAGCGCTGCGCCGCTTGGGGAATGGATCAGGAAAGGTTATCCACAACTGCTTGAGCGAGTGAGCAGCAAAGAGCTCGCCAATCTGATCGGCCCGAGCCCGCACGAATAGCACATTGGTGATACCACGCCCGAGCGCTGTGTATGCACCTTTTTGCAAGCGATCACCCTTAACATCCAGTGCCACAAACACCTCATCTGGGTGCTGCGCCGCTAGCTCCACACTAGACATCCCGGTGCCAGCGCCAACCTCGAGCACCGTCGCACTCTGCCGCACCTCTGGCGCTGCTTGGCACCATTCGTCATACTCATAGCAGTTGGTGGCGTTATGGAACTTAGCAAAGCGATATTTCTTGCGTTTGCGAGTGATGATAAATTGCTGAGGGTCAAGATACGTCATGAGTCTATTATACCTGAATCACGCGGCCTCTTTCGCGGGTGGCTCCACGCTCCACGTTATTTGGGTGAGGTACGAGAACTCACTATTGGTCTAGCATGTTTTTCACTCGAGAAGCGAGAACCGCTCTAAAAAATGTTGTAATACTTACATTACTGAGTAAGCTTCTCAAGCTTTGGCTCAGATATTTATAACCTACCTGAGCCACTCCACTACCCCACCCGGCAACACTCGCACCAAGCGTGATGGCGGTGTATCGATTGGCACAGTGCCACCATCATAATAGTAATCGACACCATTACCAAAGTAGGCACGAGCTTCAGCAATAGTGCGGGCGGGCGGTTGCCCTTCGAGATTAGCACTGGGGGCGATCAACGGGCCAGTCTGGCGCAAGACCGCCTGGAGCCACGGCAGCTGCGGCTGGCGATAGGCCAGCATATCATTAGCGCGGCGGAGCCACCGCGGAGCATGGGGCGAGTCGAGCAAGATACTCGTGGGCTGAGAGGTATCAAGCGACGGTAAGGTGGGTACATCGGCATACGTTTGGCTGGCATCAGCCACGAGGATGATGGATGATTTATTACTATCACGCCGCTTAAGGCGATACACCCGCGCTACTGCCGCTTCGTCATCTGCCCGGGCAACAATGCCATACAGCGTATCAGTCCGGAGTACTGCCACGCCACCACGCTGCAAGGTAAGCACAAGCTGGTTTAATTCATCATTCACATCTGTTATACTACCATATTATGAAGCCAATTACCTCACCTGAGCTCACTGCACTAGAGATTATTATCATTATTGTCGTGGCAATTGCACTGTATTGGCTGGGGCCGCGCGTGGTGATGTGGCTGACGCGGCACGCCTTCGTTACCACATATCAGCGCACGTTGCCCAAGAAGGATCTCGAGAAGCGGCACAAGACGCTGGGCGGGCTCTTTGCTAATGTGTGGCGCATTATTGTCGTGGTGATTGCGGGCTATGCTATCTTCACTCATTTTTTCAATAGCGCAGCTCTTGCGCCACTGTTTGCGAGCGCAGGGATTATTGGTGTCGCCTTTGGGTTTGGTGCGCAGTCACTCGTTAAGGATTTTCTTTCAGGGGTATTTATTATTAGCGAAAATCAGTATCGGGTGGGAGATATCATCGAGATCGATGGCTTTGGCGGGACGGTCGAGCGAATTGGTGTACGCTCCACAGTGATCCGCGACGTCGAGGGCAACGTCCACTTCTTCCCCAATGGTGTGGTGCAGCACGTCATCAACAAGACGATGGGCTATAGCAAAGTATACTTCACCATCACCGTTGCGCCCGACACCAACATTAGCACTGCCAGCGATATCATCAATCGGATTGGCGAGGAAATTTCTGGTGAGGAGAAATGGCAGCGCAAGGTAATCGAACCGCCACACTTCGATATTCTTGGTGACTTCAACGCGTCGTCGATTAGCCTTGTCGTCTCTGGCAAGACCCAACCATCCGACCAGTGGGCCCTCACGGCCGAGATGCGGCGACGGATCCTGCGTGAGTTTGAAAAAGAGCACATCGAGCTCGGCGCAGCCTCGCCAGGCAAGCACAAATAACCTCTATTGCGTATGCATTGCTCCCGCCACAACAAAAATTCATTCTGCGTAGCGGATACTCCTGCTGAGCTAGTATGCTTTAATGAAGCCCTGGTCTCAAGGTATATGACCTCTGTTAAGACACATCGCGTATTTACCAGTATAGTATAATACGCTCATGAATCAGCAATTTCCTTCTTATCCTAATCGATTACAGCTGGCAGCCCCACCCCAGACTCAGCCTGTGCCGCCAGCTCCATATTATCCACAGCAGCTACCGGCATGGCCAGCCCAACAGCCCGAGCCTGCACCAGCTCAGATACCACAACCGGCAGCTCCAACGCCCCCAAGTAACCCTGCGCAACAAGCCGAGCAATTACCCGTTCAGCAGCCCGCACCCCTTGTTGTCCAGCCAGCAGCCCAGCCTGCGCCGGCAGTGATGGATACCAACTATAGCAGTGTTTTTGACGGCACACCACTGGTTATGGCAACGCCCGTCTCGCACTATCACAACCGCACCGTCTTTAGCCAAGTGCCCTGCATTCTCGAATGGACGACGACCAACCGCATCCGCACCATCGACTTCGACTCCAAAACAAACCAAATGGTCGGCGCGGTGCTCGATATCGATCCACAGCAGATCACCAAAGCAGCCGTCGAGGCAAGCTTTATTATCATATGGGTCAATGGCCAGCGTATTCAATTCGACTTTGCTGGAGCACATGCCCAGCTGCTGACTGGCCTTGGCGCTGCAGTATCGCCAGGTATTGGTGGTGTTCTCTATGGGCACAATGTCGAGCATGCACTCGACAACGACTACGACTGGTGGTGGGCTGCCATTCAAGCCTACGCACCCTATGCTAAAATTATTGACGGCTTCGAGCGCGACGCGATGATTATCAACAATGGCGTCAACATTGGCCTCATCATGGCTTTTGTGACACCAATCATAGTAGTACTTATCGCCTTTATTATGGCATTATTATCATAAAACCAGATGACTCCAGCAAGCTGATTGACGTATTTTCTAATAAACAACAGTATCCAAGACACCATATAATAGATACAGCAAATGCAGGCATGCTCCTGCATTGTTACTTCTATAGGAAGTCTACAACCAAAAATATATACCGTAAAACATATTCGTACTTGCCGATCTCAAGTTATATAGTATAATACTTCCATGAATCAGCAGCCCACGACACCTGTATACCCGCAAACCACCTTATACTACCCACCAACACCAACTATGCAACCCGCACCACCAATTGGCCGGACTCCTGTTGCAGCAAACCCTCTCCCTCAGCCCATTATGCAGCCAATGCAG
>CALHWA010000073.1 GCA_938036845.1 uncultured Candidatus Saccharibacteria bacterium
CGACACGATGATCAACCAAGCGCGTCAAAAGACTGGCGTGGTGAATGTCTACGTTGCCGTTGGGCAGAAGCTGAGTAAGATTGCTCGCCTGGTTGAGCGCCTCAAAGAAGAAGGTGTGATGGATCAGACTATCGTGGTAGCAACCAGCCCAAGCGACCCAGCTTCCCTGCTCTATCTTGCGCCATATGCTGGTACCGCCATGGGTGAGTACTTCCGCGACAACGGTGGCCATGCTTTGATGATCTATGACGACCTGACTAAGCACGCCGTCGCTTACCGCCAGATGAGTCTGCTGCTGCGCCGTCCACCAGGACGCGAGGCCTTCCCGGGTGATGTGTTCTATTTGCATAGCCGCCTACTCGAGCGCAGTGCCAAGCTAAGTGATGAGCTAGGGGCGGGTTCGCTCACTGCCCTGCCAATCATTGAGACCCAGGCGGGCGATATCTCCGCTTACATCCCCACCAACGTTATTTCCATCACCGACGGACAGATCTTTATGGAGACAGATCTCTTCTACCAAGGTATTCGCCCGGCTATTAGTGCTGGTCTCTCGGTGTCGCGTGTTGGTGGTGCCGCGCAGACTAAGGCGCTCAAGAGTGTTAGCGGCAACCTCAAGCTTGGGTTGAGTCAGTTCCGTGAGTTGGCAAGCTTTGCTCAGTTTGGAAGCGACCTTGATGCTGAGACTAAGGCACAGATTGGCCGTGGTCAGCGCCTGACAGAGCTTCTCAAGCAACCACAGTACCAACCAATGAGTGTCTGGGAGCAGGTGGTGAGCATTGTGGCAGTGAGCCAAGGCTACTTCGACGCCGTGCCAGCCACGAAGATCAAAGCTGCTCAAGATGCTCTGCTGAGCCGTCTCTGGGCCGAGGCTAAGGAACAAATGCGCACCCTCAACAAGGGCGACCAGAAGTTTGGTGCCGATGAGAAGCTCACCCACTTAATAGAATCAACCGCGGGCGAAATTGCCAAGGAATTTGCGGAGTAAGCAACGGAGGTCGCTATGCCCAATACGCAACAGCTCAAAGCACGGATTCGCTCGGTTAAGAGTACCAAGCAGATCACCAAGGCAATGCAGATGGTGGCAGCGAGCAAGATGCGCCGCGCCCAAGATGCAAGCCGCACCACTGCGCCGTATACCACAGCAGCACGTGGCCTCTTGCGCTACCTCTCGCGCCAGGGTGCGACCGACGATCACCCACTGTTTGCTCAGCGTGCAGTCAAGCGCCGCTTGATCATCGTTATCGCTGCCGATAAAGGACTGGCTGGTGCCTACAACAGCAATGTCCTGAAGCGCTATGTCCAGCTCCTGCGCGATGACGATGCAGCCGGGATTGATAACACTACCATTGCGGTGGGGCGCAAGGCGGCACAGTTTGTTGCTCGCCTTAAAGACACGCAGGTGGTTGGGGTGTATGAGGATGTGCCAGATCGCCCAACTGGGCCAGCTTTCCGAGCAATTCTCGACACCGCGCACGATATGTTTGTGAGCAAGCAGGTCGATGCGGTCGACGTTGTATTTACCCGCTTTTATAGCAGTATGACACAGCACCCTGATACGATCCACCTCTTGCCCGCTGGCCTTGATGCCGAGCAGCTCGATGCGGTGGATGACGATGAGGCAATCCCAGATGATGAAGCACTCTTCGAGCCAAGCCCGCAAGCAGTACTCGACACCATCGCTGCGCGCATGGTGAGTGCCCGGCTCTACCAAGCCCTGCTTGATGCCAGGGCGAGTGAGCACAGCCAGCGCATGCTTGCCATGAAGAATGCCACCGATAACGCTACCAGCCTTGTCGATGACCTAACACTCGAGATGAACAAACAGCGCCAAGGTGCCATCACGCAAGAGCTGACTGAGATTAGCGCCGGTGTGGAGGCAATGGGATGAAACACTACACGCGTGTCGTGATAGCTGCGCTTGTCATGTATGCGCTTGTATGTGTGGTGTTGCTTCTTGTGGGCGGTATTCTGATGCTGTCTGCTAGCCGTGGTGAGGGGTTACTCTTTGGCCTTGCGCTGATGTTGCCGTTTGCTCTCGGTGGGCTGTGGTATTGGCGGTATGGCCAGCGGCACAGTGCGAGTTTTGTAAGTGTCACGACTGGCCTATTAGTCGTGATTTGTGCTGGCCTTGGCTCATATATTGCAGGCTTTCTTGCGTCCTTTGCTGTGCATGGTGTGGAGGCGCAGGCTAGTGATGTAGCTCGCCTTGCCTGGCCGGCTCAGCCTATTATGACATGTGCTGAGCTACCAGTTGTCAGTAGTCTCTTGCCGTATGTGCCAATTATGATATTGCTAGCTTACTGCGGCATTGCAGCCCGTGATGGTATGCGGTATATACAGAAGCATCATATTAAAATGTTAGTCAGTCAGGATGATCTGCAAGCAAAGAAAGTGGAGCCAGTGGAGGGAAGAATATGATGAATGAGAATCAATCAACACCTCCCGTAGATACAAACCAACATGCTCCCAAGCCGTAGTGCTCAACTAACAGAGTCTCAGTGGTACGCTAAGACGTCGTCGGTACTGCTGATCGTTGGTGCTATCTTGAGTGTTTTGACGTGGATTACTGAGGCCATACAATCGTTTATCCAGGCTCGTGCACATTATGCACTGATTGAAAACGGTTATGTTGCGGGTGGTCATGTTCATTTTTCGATACTCACACCTCTCGCTGCAGTAGTTATGGTAGCTATCTGGGTTGGTGCGCATACGGATAATAAGTATCAAGGAAGAAGGAATACTCTTGCAATTGGCATTGGCACATTTGTTGCACTGCTATTCTCGATTATTGAATCGCTTTTTTGGTCTTCGCTAAGTAATTGGGCATACACTACTGGAGGTTACTATCCCTTGATCAGAGATATAATGGAAACCGTCCAAGATGGTATCGGGCTTACGGTCCTCGTCGTCTTTGCTCTATTGATCGCATACATCGTGTGTTACATCAATGAGCGAAGACGAGAGAGTCTGTTTCAACAACAAGTAGTAAAAGGAGAAATGAATGAGTAAAAACCAAGGAAAAATCATCCAGATCATGGGTGTGGTGGTGGATGTGGAGTTCGACCGCGAGGTGGAGCTGCCAGCTATCTACGACGCCCTGCACGTCGAGCGCGATAGCCAAACGCTGACGCTTGAGGTAGCACAGCACCTTGACGAGCAGACGGTGCGAACCATCAGTCTGCAATCGACCGACGGCCTCAAGCGTGGCCAGACAGTGGTCGCGACTGGTGCACCAATCCGTGTGCCTGTGGGCGAAGCAACGCAGGGGCGGATGTTTAATGTGGTGGGTGAACCAATCGATGGTGAGCCAGTAGCCGATGATGCGCAGCGTGCGCCCATCCATGCCGAGCCCCCTGCTCTCACTGAGCAGTCCAACAAGACCGAGATCCTTGAGACTGGTATCAAGGTGATCGACCTCATTGCGCCACTCACCAAGGGTGGTAAGGCTGGGCTCTTTGCTGGTGCTGGCGTGGGTAAGACCGTGCTCATCCAGGAGCTGATCAACAACATCGCCAAATTCCACAGTGGTAACTCTGTCTTTGCTGGTGTGGGTGAGCGTACCCGCGAGGGCAACGACCTCTATCACGAGATGAAGGACGCTGGCGTGTTGGATAAGACGTCACTTGTCTTTGGCCAGATGAACGAACCACCGGGGGCACGTTTGCGCGTGGCTCTCGCTGGCCTAGCAATGGCCGAAGCCTTCCGTGATGAAGGTAAGGATGTGCTGCTCTTTGTCGACAATATATTCCGCTTTACACAGGCTGGTGCTGAGGTGTCTGCCCTGCTCGGCCGTTTGCCAAGTGCAGTGGGCTACCAGCCAAACCTGCAGCAGGAGATGGGTGCATTGCAAGAGCGTATTACCAGTACCAAGAAGGGCTCGATTACCTCTGTTCAGGCGGTGTATGTGCCAGCCGATGACCTGACTGACCCAGCGCCGGCTACCACCTTTGCCCACCTTGATGCTACCATCGTGATGAATCGTGCCCTGACGGAGATCGGTATCTACCCGGCGGTGGACGTGCTCGACTCCAGCTCGAACTCGCTCGACCCAGAGGTGGTTGGCGAGGAACACTACCAAGTGGCCCGCGAAGTGCAGCGCGTCTTGCAGCAATACAAGGAGCTGCAGGACATCATTGCTATCCTGGGTATGGAAGAGCTGAGTGACGATCAGAAGCAGATCGTTGCTCGGGCACGCCGCTTGCAGCGCTTCTTGGCGCAGCCATTCCACGTTGCCGAGCAATTTACCGGCAACCCTGGAAGCTACTTCAAGCTCGCCGACACCATCCGTGATGCCAAGGATATCCTGAGTGGCAAGTATGACGACAAGCCAGAGAACTGGTTCTACATGTCGCCAGTGCCACTGAGCGAGAAGCAAGACTAGCACGCTCTGCACATTCTTACACGGCAGCAGCCAACCGAGATATTCTCTCTGTGTTGGCTGCTGTTTTCTTTGCCTATCTTCCTCT
>CALHWA010000074.1 GCA_938036845.1 uncultured Candidatus Saccharibacteria bacterium
AGTAGATCGATAGCAGCAAACAGCACAGCCCGAGAGAGCAGCTACTCATTCTGAGTGGCTGCTCTCTTTATAAAATTTCTATAGCTGTCTGCTTGACTCCACCTCCATATATTGATATATATATTAATCTTTTGCGCCGACCCGCAGGAGATGGTACGTTTCCACCCAGAGAGTTATCAGAGAAAAAGAAAGTAGCTGATCATCATGATTGTCTGGCTATTCTCGGTATTTGCAGCGATTGTTGCAACTATTGTTGGACTCTTTATGGCTGTAGGCCTTGTGTTAGAACAAGATGACAAGGAAAGTAATCAATCCACCACAGTAGGATTTTTTACAAAGGTAGTCGCTACTATGCTTGTCCTCTACGGGGTAGCAAATGCGGTGCTATATACGATGTCCAGTTTTGATACCAAAACAAAGCGTGCCTCTGCTACTATTACACAGGTCACCTCTCACTACGGGCTTGAGTCGGATACTCAATATCCGCTTAAGTTAGGTCAACGCTTTGCTGGTACGTCTGGCAGTATGGCAGTAAACGGGAACTTTTTCTTCGTTCATGGCAGTGGTTCCTGGACGCCAGCTACCGCTATTTCTGTTGGCTTTGCATCGCAAGGCGAGAGCTATATCTTAGAGATTCCAACATCTAAGATAACGTTTGTTCAATCAAACGAAGCAAAGTCTTCTGTTAGCATCCATATCGACTCAGATATTAATGCGGGCCACAATTACGTCATCAAAAGTGACTATAGTGCATGCCATGTGCGTGTCAGCTTCGGCTGGTGGTACTGCCACAGGACGCTCGAGAAGTCTTCTGTTAGCACCACGGATAGTGTAAGCCTACCTGAAGTCATTCAGGAGGCCTTTACAGAGGGCCATGCTCGCGCTACCATAACCCTTTCTCCCGAGCAGTATCAGCTGCTCCTCGCGGGCGGAAACCCCGCTCCGTCATCAACCTCGCGTTGAGCCTCACAGTATGCGCTCCGCTAGGTCGGTGGCGGAGCGCATACATTGCAATTATTCCTCCCCTCTGCCCGCAATTAGTGATATAATACTTCATGATGGAAGCAAGTTTTTTGACCCGCCACCCCAGGCTCAAGGATATCGGTGGCTTTGTAATTTTTGTGGTGTGCGTCATTGTTGGCACACTCCTTATCAATACCTTTGTATTTCGCAGCTTTAGCGTGACTGGCCCAAGTATGGAGCAGACACTCTATACTGGTGATCGGCTGATTGTCAATCGCCTGCCTGTCACGATGGCGCATTTGCAAAATAACTCATACACACCCAAGCGGGGGCAGATTATCGTCTTCAAGAACCCGCTCTACAGTCCAGGTAGCGAGGATATGAACCTCGTTAAGCGCGTTATTGCCTTTGCAGGCGAGCGCGTCACAGTCAAAGATGGGACGCTGACTGTCTATAACAAAGAACACCCACAAGGCTTTCACCCAGACGACAGCTGGGATGGCCCCGGCTCTCCCACCAGTGGTGACACGGAGGTGACAGTGCCCGAAGGATCGATTTTTGTAGCGGGCGACCACCGTCAAGGTAGCTACTCGCTCGACTCACGTAATGGCCTAGGCACCGTGCCACTCTATGATGTGATTGGCCCCGTCAGTCTGCGCCTCTGGCCACTGACGAAGGTTCAGGGGTTTCAGATATAGCACCTGATATCGCTCTAGTGACCTCTCCATCCAGAATCTGAATTTTGTAGAAATATATTCATTATTACAGAGTAACTACTATTACGTATACTATCAGGCTTTTGCCAAAAATAAATAAACCTTCTACTCTAAGAAGGTTTTATTATATACTACTTTTATCTCGTTACTTCTCGTCCTGTGTATGCTCAAGCAGGCCAATAATCCGCTCGAAGTCGTCGTCGCTGGTGAAGCGGATAACGATCTGCCCTGCCCCACGGCGGTTGCCACGGATCTGGACTGGTGCACTCAGCTGCTGCTCAAAGCGCTGGCTGGCAGCCGTATACTGTGGCGGTGGTGCTGGGCGCTGTGCCTTGGTGGTCTTTTGGGCAGAGTCACTTGCCTCAGTGCGCTTGAGAATAGCGAGGTACTGCTCGATCCGCCGCGCGCTCCACTCTTCCTGAATAATCTTGGGTAGAATATCTGCAATCTGCGCTTCATCCAAGCTAATCAGCGGCCGGACTTGCCCCTCGCTCAGCTTGCCATCGACTACTGCTTGGCGCACTACCTCAGGCAAGCGCAAGAGGCGTAGTGTATTGCTCACCGCACTAGGTGACTTGCCACCAACGCGCTGACCGATTTGCTCGAGCGTAAGGTTAAACTGATCGCGCAGCTTGAGATACGCTGTGGCGGTCTCGATAGCATTGAGGTTTTGGCGTTGGATATTTTCGATAAGAGAAAGCTCAAGCTTGTGCTGATCAGACAGCGTACGTACCAGCGCTGGAATCTTCTCCAGCCCCGCCTTGGTAGCGGCTCGGTAGCGTCGCTCACCAGCCACAATGACATATTTACCTTTGTTATCAGGGGTAACAACGATAGGCTGCAGCACACCGTGAACACGGATAGACTCAGCGAGCTCATCGAGCAGCGTTTCGTGAAACACCCGACGCGGCTGAGTAGGGTCAGGCATAATTTCTGCAAGCTTGATCTGACGCAGGTCACTAATCCGGTCGTCTTGGTCGGCGGTTGGGTCGAACGATTCATCCAGTAGCTCCGCTGGAATCAGCGAATCAAACCCCCGCCCTAAACCTCGTTTTGCCATTTATACCCCCGTTCGTTCGATTATTTCTTTCGTCACGGCTTTGTACGCCCGTGCACCCCGACTAAAGCGGTCATATGCCCCAATCGGCGCACCATGGCTCGGAGCCTCAGCCAGGCGGACATTGCGCGGGATAGACTCCGCAAACACCTTCGCTGGAAAATGCTTCGCAATCTCAGCCAAGACCTGGCTCGAGAGCGATGTGCGACCATCTACCATGGTGGGCAGTACCCCAATAAGATCAAGTGTCGGGTTCATATTTTTGCGCACCAGCTTCATTGTCTCGAGTAGCTGCCCGAGCCCTTCCAACGCATAGAATTCCGCCTGGACTGGCAAGAGCACATAGCGTGCTGCAATGAGCCCATTGACAGTGAGGAGACTGAGGCTTGGTGGGCTGTCGATAATGATATAGTCGTAGCCAGTTAGTTCATCGATCGCCCCTTTGAGACGGCTAAAACGGTGCTGCGCCTTGGCCAACTCTACCTCGGCATTGGCCAGCTGCGGTAGGGCGGGCGCGATGAAAAGATTCTTGTGCTCGGTTGGCTGGATGATATTAGCAAGCTTCTTCTCACTCTTGACGACCTCTGTCATGGTAGCGTCGAGCAGCTGCTTATCAATGCCAAGGCCGCTTGTGGCATTGCCCTGCGGGTCGAAATCGACGACGAGGGTTTTCTTACCAGCCTTTGCTAAATAGTAGGCAACATTAATCGCCGTTGTTGTTTTGCCAACACCACCTTTTTGATTTGTT
>CALHWA010000075.1 GCA_938036845.1 uncultured Candidatus Saccharibacteria bacterium
CGATCAATCAACGGATTGATTTTGAGATTGCTGAGATTATCGTGGAGGAGCTGGGCCTAGCAGTAACGCTGCAGCGCAAAGCCGCCGAGCAGCATACTGTGCAGCATCTGCATAAACCGTCGAGCAATGCGGTGCCACGCCCGCCAATTGTAGCGGTAATGGGGCATGTCGACCACGGCAAGACAACGCTGCTCGATACTATCCTCAAGATGAAGACAGTCGCTGGCGAGGCTGGTGGTATTACTCAGCACATCAGTGCCTATCAAGCCCAAAAGGGTGGTCGTACGATGACGTTGCTTGATACCCCTGGCCATGAGGCCTTTGCGGCGTTGCGCCAGCACGGTGCAGCACTGACCGATGTGGTGGTGATCGTTGTAGCAGCCGATGACGGCGTGAAGCCACAGACGGTAGAGGCAATCCGCTTTGCACGCGATGCTAATGCCAAGATTATCGTTGCCATCAACAAGATTGACAAAGACACAGCCAATCCTGATATGGTTAAAGCTCAGCTTGCGAGCGAGCACCACCTCAACCCTGAGGAGTGGGGTGGCGATACCATTATGGTGCCGATTAGCGCCAAGACTGGCCAGAATATTGATAAATTACTCGATGCCATCCTACTTGTGGCCGACATGGAAGAGCTTCGCGCCGATACGGACGTGCCAGCCGAGGGGCTCGTCATCGAGGCACATATGGAGAAGGGTCGTGGCTCGGTGGTGAACTTGCTTATCGAGCAGGGCCGCTTGGCACCGGGGCATTTCCTCGTGGCAGGGCAGGCCTATGGCAAGGTGCGTACTTTGCTCGATTACACTGGCGCGGCTATCAAGGCAGCCACGCCCGCGACGCCAGTGACGGTGACAGGTTTTAAGGAATTGCCGCAGTTTGGTGATATCTTCACAGTGGTCAAAAACGAGAAAGAAGCTCGCCTAGCTGTGCAGAAGGCTAAGCTCGACCAAGCGCGTAATGCCGCCACCACTAATGTGACTGGTGCTGACTTGCTCAAGCTTATGACGCAAAAGCATGATGCTCAGGAGTTCGATGTTATCGTCAAGGCCGATGTACAGGGGTCACTTACCTCAGTGATGGATAGCTTGCGCCTGGTGGAGACGGGCGGGGCGATCACGCTGCGGATCATTGGCCATGGCGTGGGCAATATTACCGAGAGTGATGTGCGCTTGGCTGGTAGTAGTAATGCAATTATCTATGGCTTTAATGTCGACCTGCCACCAGCTGTCAAGCGCCTAGCAATGCGCGACAAAGTGACGGTGCGCCGCTACCAAGTGATCTACGAGCTGCTCGATGACGCACGCCATAGCATGGAAGCACTGCTTGCACCAGAGGTGGTGGAGACGGAAATTGGCCAGCTAGAGATTAAGGGTGTTTTCCGGACGATGCGCGATGCGGTCATCGCCGGTGGGCAAGTGACAAAGGGTAAGGTGACGGCAGGGCTACTGGCCCGTGTGATGCGCGGCGAGGAGCAAATTGCCGAAGTCACAGTAGCCAGCGTGCAGCGCCAGCAGCAAGAAGCCAAGGAAGTCTTTGAGGGTGAGCTCTGTGGCCTTAACCTCACGACCAGCAAGAAGCTCCAGCTCGAGATTGGCGACACCCTCGAGTTCTTCACTCGCGAGTTGGTGAAGCGCACGCTGCAGTAGTGGGCTTGGCGGTGCTTTGTCCTGTAGAATCTTAGTATATTTATATTGAGTGGTAACTCTGTTTTGTCGGTTTTTGCCAATGGTATACAAAACTCGCCGTGGTGATGGCGAGTTTTTGGGATTGGGGTGCTTCGCTTATTGACACATTACCTCTGTTGTGGTAGGATGTGGGCAGAATATATAAGGAAAGAAATTAGGACGGGTAGTATGATAAAAGGACGTGAAGTACCAGGAACAAGCACAGTAACCTCGAATGAGTCACAAACATATCCTGGGTCAAGACGATTGGCGGGCCTGAAGGGTGCTTTTGAGGCATTGAAGGAGGTTCCTCGTGCATATAAAGAAGCAGTGGAGGCTCAGGATAAGATCAATGTGGATGATGGACGGTCGTTCGCAGAGCGTCAGATTGATCGACTAGGCAAAACACTTGCAGCACGTCAAGAAGTGACAAAGACGAAAAGACAAGAATTGGCGCAAGGTACAGGCAAGGAGGTGGGTCCACGCGCTACAGCAAGGTTGCTTGGCAGGCAGATTGTTGATTCTGTGATACGTGGTGCATACGAAAAGGCAGTTGAGTATAATGCCGCTGTGGTCGAGGCTCGAGTAGAGCACATGCCAGGAAGTACAGAAAAGACGCAGCAAGTTGTTGGAGAAGCTGCCCCTGTTGAGACGCAGGACAACGGTACTAGTCACATAGTAAGTATACCAACAAATGGAGAGGCGTCAACAGGTGCTGTCTATAATATTGTTCCACCAGCACCTGCACCAACAGAGGCTGACTTGCGCGCTGCTGCAGAGGATACTGCACGTAAAGAGCAAAAAGCAGCACTTATCGAGGCGAGAAACAGTGCACTGCGCAACATTATCCACGCTGAGACTGATGACGATGCGAAGGCGATTAGAGACCAGGCTTACGACGGTATTGTTGCGATGGCTGGTGATGACGAAACACGCATTAGCATGCTCGATGCGATCGAGGCAACATATGCGAAGCGCGTCGCTCATCCCGAGGTGTATGAGTTTGCGCGGCGAAGTGCGCGTGGGGACTTTGCGCAAAGTGAACCTGTTCCAGCAGCAGTACCAAAAGTGGAGTCTGCAGAGTCACAAAATAGCAACCCCTCTCACGAACAAAGTGACAGTGCTGCAAACCGTACGGCCGCAGTTGGGGCGGCTCAAGCCGTGGAAGAGAAAAAAACAGGCTGGAAGGAGCGTATGCAGAAGATCAAGCAGGCTATCGGTGAGAAAGCTACGCGAACTAAGGAGCGTATGATAGCCTGGCTAGATTCGGAAGATTGGGGATCTGGAGAGCCAGAGTCGCCCAAGACATCCTCAGAAAATCACTCCGAAAACATGTCAAAAGCACCATCGCACGAGCAGTCACAAACTCAAGCAGCCACACCACAAGAAACTCAACCTGCACCTGACTCTAAAGTAGCTGAAGTGATTGATCTTAATCATGCTGCAGGCATTCCAGATAGGAAAAAGCCAAAACCATCAGAGTTCGATTTATTTAGCGTCGATTTTCGTAACCATATAGCAGAGCTTGGTATGAGTATTACACAGGCGCAAACGCAAGAAGAAGCGACGAATAAAAAAGCTGATGCCTGGGAAGAAGTTAAGCATTTTGTAGAAGAAGCGAATAAGAAGTTCCCCGATAGACACCTTCAAATCTATCAAATAGCAGTAGCGACAAAACAGAACCTACTAATAGCAGTGAAGCACAATGATGAGCTTCGCCGTCGGTTAGAGCATCGTGCAGCCTAAGCATACAGTAGTGCTTAAAAGTATAAAAGTTAACACATAAAGATCGGTACGCTATCGAGCGTATGGTATGTAAGAAAAGGATTCTATGCCGACCACTCAGCCCCAAACTACCCCTCTCATCACCCAACACGACCTCGATCGCCTTGGGATTACAACGCGCGACTCGGCAGCGCTGCTGCAGGAGGTGAATAACACGCTCTATGAGCGCGTGGGGCTGGAGGTTATTGGCCGCTTGCCGGATAATGACCTCGATGAGCTGGTGCGCCGCCAGGAGACGGACGATAGCGCAGCGCTATTTGCCTGGCTGTCGCAGCGGGTTGCCCACCTCGACGAGATCCTGAGCGACGAGCGCACCCTCATCCTTGGCGACCTAGCCAAGAAGGCTGATGAGCTGAACGATACAGCGTGAGTTCTGTGTGAGTGCTGTAGTCGCATTGGTGCGAATATGCTGATCGATGATTGCGCGAAGTATCTCAACGCCACCCTCGTAATGAATGATGAATGTCCAGTCCCTGCGATGCGCCGCATTGTGCATACTATTCTCTTTGGTGAATATCCGTGGCAGCCATGTCCAGACGAGCGTGATAGCCGCATCATCAGTTGCCCCGCCTGGCCAGCTGTTGAGCGCACAATAGCGCAAATCGCTCAGGGTGAGGCGGTGTAACAGAGGTCAATTAAACCACTGAGGGACATTACACCATATTTTGCCATTTTTATTGTATGAGGGATGGATTGTTTGGTATACTAGGGGCAGGAGGAATTGAAAAACATGTTTCAATTAGACGATGCTTTTTTGCAAAAAATCGGTATAGCAGACTGGCCACCAGAGGTACAGCAGCGCTTTGTCGACAACTTTCGCCAAGTGCTGGAGCTGCGTGTTGGCACAGTGCTGAGCGATGGCTTGAGCGAGGTGCAGCTCAATGAATTTGAGTCGTTTATGAATCAAGACGCTGCGGTCATTACAGCGTGGATCGACGAGCACGAGCCCGACTACGAAGAGGATGAGATATACCAGAGCCAGCGCAAAGCCTACGAGAAGGCGGCAGAGCAGCGTGGCGTGGAGGTAGACCAGCTGGCGCTTTTTGCGGATTATGCGCAGCTCAAGTGGCTGACCCACAACCGCCCAGACTACACGACCGTCGTGCGCGAGACCTTTGAAGGTCTTGTAGATCTCGCCAAGGCAGACCCGCAGAAGTTTCTTACTCAAGAGGGCCTTGCTAGCATCTTCCAGAGCAGCGATGCAGCAGGTAGTGATATACCAGACGAGCTTGAGGGTGGCCACCCCGACCCTGATGTAGCGCTTGCTGCGTAGTGATGGTGACGAAGTAAAAACACGTATGACCCCTGTGGATGCAGGGGCTTTGTGTTTGATTAGCTTCTTTGATTGGCACCGCAATATCTCACTGTCGCACAAGAAAATATCTGGAGGCCAGCGGTAAGACAGGCGGACAAGCTCTTTCTACTATCTGGCCGGAACATTTTCGGTGCGACAGTGAGATATTGCACTAGCTGCATACACAAACTGGCTGCCCTTATGGCAGGGAGCGTTAGCTATATTGCTCTCTATTACCTCCAAGATCTTGAGGAGGATAGCAAGTTGCTAGGTTAAGATGGCTGCGACCTAGACCCATCTCTCCAAGAGGAAGTAGCATAGTGCCAAGAAAGCGTAAGAAGAGCCTGTGGCTGAGGTTATTCAAGCCTCTATATCTTCACTATTCACACCCGATACCCGCGCAAAAATGCTGCGGCGCTGAGCTCTTTGCCGCTGGGGGCGATGAGCTGGTCGATGACGAGATAGGTGTCGTCGCTGCAGCGTGGATCAAGTGTGGTGACAGGCGCCGGCGCGGTGTGTGCCTGAGTGATGATATAGTGCCGCTCGCCCAGCTGGAGGCGAGCGCGTGGGTAGTGATGGTAGGCACGCACCATTGCTTCGGCCTCTGCGGCAGTGTGCTGAGCGGGGTTGATAATGCCGCTGGCTTTGGTGAGGAGCTGGCAGTAACTTGCAGTGAACTCGTCTTGCGGTGTGGGCTGGAGGCTACCACTCACGATGCGTGGCAGGAGCTGCACTAGTGCCTTGCTGCCAAGCTGGCCTAGTGTGTTGTAGAGCTCGAGCTGCTGCTCGTCACCGCGTAAGGGGTGGGTGAGCTGCGCATAGACCGGTCCGGCGTCCATAGCGGCGCTGAGCTGCATAATGCTGACGCCAGTGGCGGTATCGCGATTGGCAATGGCGCTCTCAATTGGTGAAGGGCCGCGATAGCGTGGCAGGAGCGATGGGTGGAGGTTGATAATCCCTGGGGAAAAGCAGTCGATTACTACT